>DRFF01000136.1 GCA_011050685.1 Aurantimonas coralicida | reverse complement strand
GCGCTCGCCCTCGCCGGGCCGCAGGCGGATACGTTCAGAGAGAAGCTCGCGGCGATGGGGAACGCGGCGGGAACGACAGATGAAGCCTTCGCCGCGATGACCGGGGGCGTCAATAAGTTTGGCTTCCAGATGGATCAGGTACGGCAACAGGTTGCCGTCTTGGCGCAGGACATCGGCGACCTGTTGATCCCGGTGGCGAGCGAATTGCTGACGATCGTGCAAGAGATGGTGAGCGGCGCCGGCGGGACCGAGGGGCTCGTGACCAGCTTGAAGTCGAACCTGGGGCCGGCGATCAATCTCATCGCCGAGGTGGTGCTCATTCTGACCCGCGCGTGGACGGGCTGGGAGATCGTCATACGGACAATCACCGGGCTACTCGGGACGTTCATCGGCGCGGTGCTCGGCGGCCTGTTTACCGCGCTCGAGAAGGTGACCGGCGGCATCCTCGCGATGTCGGATATTCTCGTCGGGCTCGGCAAGCTGACCCCGGAGAACGCCAACAAGATCCGCGACATGCAGCAGAGCCTTCAGGGGATGGCGCGGGACGGGTTCGACTTCGCGACCGGCTCCATGCTGTTGATGAAAGAGGAGATTGTCGAACAGCTCGACGCGCAGGCGGACCTTGAGCGCAGCATCGAGAGCGTCCGCGATCGGATGCTCGAGGTCGCAACGGCGACCAATACGGCGGCGGCGGCGACCGACACGGCGACGGCGGCGGCCGTCGGATTCTTCGATGCCGTCGACCCGTTCAACATCGTGCTGCCGGGTCTGGCCGAAGCGATAGATGAAACGAGGGTCGCGAATCTCGCGTGGGGCACAGCGGTCGGCGCCGGGGTAGACATCAACGAGACGCTGCTCGATCAGCTCGTGATGATGGAGGGCGAGTGGAAGGATCTGAACGACACCACGAGGTCGAGCACGCAAGACTTTGGCGATTGGTTCGCCGGGATCCGGACGGGCAACAAAACCATCGATGGTTTCCTTGGAAAGCTCGGGAAGTTCGGCGGCCTGTTCCAGTCCATCGCGGGGGCGCTCAGTGGGCTGGGTGGTAAGTTCGGCGGCTTCTTCAGCAAGATCAGTTCAGGCATATCCGGGTTGTTCGGCGGCGGTGGCGGCGGTGGCGGCGGATTCTTGTCAGGCCTGTTCGGCGGAGGCGGCGGCGGAGGCGGCGGGGGCGGAGGATTCCTGTCCGGCCTGTTCGGCGGCGCGGGCGGCGGTGCTGGTACCAGCTTCCTCAGCGGTTTGGTTGGCGGTCTGACCAAGGGCATGGGCGCGGCGCAGTCCGGGATTCAGGGAATCTTCCAAGCCGGTCTAAGCCTCATCCCCGTCATCGGCCCGATCTTGTCGCAGTTCGCCGGGCCGTTGTTCGCGGGCATCAAGGCGATCGGCGGGAAGATAGCAGGATTCTTCGGGAGCATATTCGGGGGCGTGAGCGCCGCAGAGAAAGCGGGCCGATCAGCGGCGGCCACGTACCGCGATTCTGTCCGCGCCGAGTTGAGCGCCGACGTCCTGGCAGATGTCAAATTGCAATTTCCGAATGAGGTACAGAACGCGGCTTTTCTAGCGTCGATACAACAGCAGTTGATCGCGGCTGGCGTCGCTGCCGAGGCTGCTGGGGTCCAGGCCCAAGCGTGGGGCGTCAAGCTATTCGAGGCCGAGAAACAGGGGGGCGATGCCGTTCAGGGGGTGATCGACCAGATCGCCGGTGCGACCGCGGCGGCGGCGGCGGCGATCACTACGACCGCACAGGCAGTATCCGACTCGATCAACACCGTGTCGACGACGGCGGTTTCAGCAACCGTAGCGGCCACGCAGACATCGGCAGCCGAACTTGAAGCAATGGCCTTCAACGTCGATGCCCGCTACAAAGCGATGTACGACTCGATCAACGCCAACGCCTCGCTGAGCGCGGAGCAGCAGGCATTGGAAATCCAGAAAGTCACCAACGCCCACGCTGCGGCGATGCAGGAAATCGAGCTGGCGGTGAAGGCCGCCAACCAGGCGGCCGTTGAGAGCGCCACGACGTCGGCGGCTGCGATCGTGGTCACCGAGGAGGAGAAGAATGCTGCCTTGCGCACGATATTGGCGCTGGATGGGGCCTTCCTAAAGAAGACCATCAGCGAATCAGAGCGAGCCCAGGCCGACGCGGCGAGGGCTGTCGTCAAAGCGTGGGAAGAATCCACGGGCAAGGTGTCGGGTCTCTTCGCGGGTATGACCGGTTTCATGGGCGGCGCGATAGGGAAGGTGGCGGGCGCGGTGACAGGTTTCTTTCAGGGCACCGTCGACGAAGCGGCCACGACAGCCACCCAGCTCAGCGACGCTTTTGTTAACGCCGGGGACCGAATCAACGACACCTTCCGAGATATGAAGTTCGACATCCCTGTCGGTTTTAGCCTTGGGGACATTCCGAGGCCTGGCACCGGCGGCGTGACAGGACTAGCCCACGGCGGCATCGTCACCCAGCCCACCGTCGCCCTGATCGGCGAGAAGGGCGACGAGGCCGTGATACCGCTCAACAAGAGCGGGGGGCTGTCGGGCGGAATGATGC
>DRFF01000135.1 GCA_011050685.1 Aurantimonas coralicida | reverse complement strand
AGTAGAGCGACCGATCGGTCGAAGCTTGTGCCAACGTCGGCAAGGAGGCCATTGCGCTCGCGATTGCCGGCAGCCCGATTTTCATTCGTTTCATCATCGAAATCTCCATCGCCCGCTTGCGGCGGTGCCTATCCCAATCCCCGTTCCGGGGCATTGTGTCTCTACAGACGGATCAGGATTTGCGGCGTTACAGCTTTCGTGACGAATCCGGCGCGAGGGGCAGACGACCTCTGTCAGGCGAGGCTGTGTTCGTTGGCGATGCCGACAACCAGACCCTTCCGGCCCTTCAGATCGATGACTTCCATTTCGGAGCCTGTTCCTACCAGTACGATCAGCGGTCGAAACCCGTCACGGCGTGGCCTACCCCGTGGCGACACCAGACACAGTCGCAGCCCACATGGTCGCAACTGGGATCGCCGAGCGGCACGCGGTAGCGCCAGCGTGCGATCGGAAAGACCAGACGGGTCAGAACCGAGGGGCGGTAGAGCCGCCGCAGCCTCGCGGTCGTATCCGAGCGGCTCAACCCCCGCAGAGCCCAGCGTCGGCCGCGCTCGCCCACGATATTGTAGATGAAGCGATTGCTGATGCCGGTCCTGAGAAACGGCAGAAGCTCCCGCTGCCACAGCCGCGTATAGTCGACCGCCTCAATCAGGCTGCGGGCGGCCAGAATGCCGGAGCGCAGGGCATAGCGCATGCCGAAACCGGCCAGCGCGTCCTGAAACCCCGCCTGCTCACCGATCACCGGATGCCCGCCCTGGAGGGCCGTGCGCGGCAGGCGGAAATTCGCGTAGCCGCCGAAGGGACGCGGATTGCGCATTGCCAGCCCGGTCTTGTCGACGAAGAACGCGACGGTACGCTCTACATGTTCCGCCTGGCGCTTGAAGCCAGTGAACATGCAACTCGCCACCGTACCGCGGCCTTCGTGGACAAGGAGATAGGCGTAGCCGTGCGGCGCCAACCGGTCGTTGAAGGCGATCCAGTTACCGTCTGGATGGTCGGTCTCGAAGACGTAACCGGTGGCGATGGCATCGGCGGTTCTCGGCCCGATCGCGAGAATGGTCGACCCCACCGGCGGATCAGCGACCCGGTCCCCGAACCGCACCTCGACGCCGGCCTCGATGGCCTGCGCGAGAAGCCCCGAATCCAGGGTTCCGTCGTCGTCGCCGCGCCGCACAAGATAATGGAAAGGCCGGTCGCCGTGGACACGATACGCCCTCCCCCAGGCGTCGAAGGCGGTGCCGTCACGGATCGGATGACTGCCGAAATTTGTCTCGATGCCCGCCCTGCTCAGTTCGTCGAGGACGTCCCGGTCGTCGCTCCAGTTCTCCAGCCCTTGAAAGTCTCCATGGAATCGGTTGCCGACGCTCTTGTGCCATTCGCGCACGATGACCGGTCTGCCGGCGCGCGCCAGAACGATGGCGCAGGCAAGTCCAGCCGGGCCCGCGCCGACGACGGTCACAGGCTCGCTCGCCGACGCCATCCGAACGGCGGCCTGGTCATGGACGGTCATGACTGGCCCCCGGACGTGCCATCGGCGGCGCTGCGCGTCGCCACGACTTTCTGGTGGAGACCGCCGAAATAGACCATCTTGCGCGACGCGAAGTCGCCCGGCCGCATCGATCCGGCTCGTCCTTCCGCCGACGGAAGAGCGTGACTGCCCGTTAATCGCCCGAGCTCTTTCACCGGCATGGTCGACATTTTTCAGGCTCCGATCGGCCCGCAGGCGGTTTCGGGCTGAGCCGCGCAGTGGATGGCCGACTCCGGCTCCACGGCGCATTCCGTATCTGGCAGGCTCGGTGCCGACCGATGCGTCAGAACGGCAAGTGCCAGCCCCGCCAGCCGCGCGGCGGGGGGATCGGCGCGCGAACTCAGCACCACCGGCGCGGATAGGCCCATGACGAGACCCGCCGCTGTGGCGCCGGCCAGATATTCCAGGTTCTTGGCCAGGATGTTGCCGGAGACGAGGTCCGGGACCAGCAGGATATCGACCTCGCCGGCAACCTCCGAGACAATGCCCTTTTCGCGCGCGGCGTCCGCCGAAATCGCGTTATCAAAGGCCAGAGGTCCGTCGACGATCGCACCGGCGATCTGCCCCCGCTTGGCCATCAGGGCGAGGCAGGCAGCGTCAAGGGTCGATACGATCGCCGGATTGACCGTCTCGACCGCGGACAACACGGCGACCTTGGGTGTTTCGATGCCGAGGTGCCGGAGGAGCACGATGGCATTTTGAAGAATCTGCGCCTTGGCGTTGAGGTCCGGGGTGATGTTGATGGCCGCGTCCGTGATCGCGAGCAGCTTCGGATAGGTCGGGATATCGACCATGAAAACGTGGCTGACGCGCTGGCCTGACACCCGCAAGCCGTGTTCCGCGTCGAGAAGCGCCCGCATGAAGGCATCGGTGTGAATCCGCCCCTTCATCACGGCATCGGCCTTGCCGGTCCGAACCAGGTCGACGCCGGCTCGCGCCGCTTCGGCTTCGCTCTTTGCGGCGACGATCATCGTCCGGTCGATGTCGACGCCGGCTTCCTTGGCGCAAGCCAGGATCGCTTCCGGATCACCAATGAGGCGGGGCTCAATCAGGCCGAGTGACGCGGCCTCTTGTACCGTCTTGAGGACGAGCCCCTGCTCGGCGGCGACCACTGCCACACGGATCGGCGCATGCGTCCGTGCCTGCTGGACGAGATCGTCAAGGGTCGCGGCCTGCCTAGCCATGAGCGCGCACTTTCGCTTCGGAGAAGGACATCCGCAGCAAATCCCGGGTCTGTCGCGCGATAATCAGTTCCTCGTCGGCCTTGAAGGCTTCTATCGGAACGCTGCTGGCATCCGTCGAAATGACGCGCGCATGATTGGCATTGCGGCGGGCATCGAGCCTGAGGCCGAGATAGGCGAGCCCGTCGCAAATGCGGGAGCGGATCTCAGGCGAATTCGCGCCGATGCCCCCGGTGAAGACAACCCGGTCGAGGCCTCCGAGGGCGGCGGTCAGACCGGCCAGATGCCGGCGTGCGTGGT
>DRFF01000134.1 GCA_011050685.1 Aurantimonas coralicida | reverse complement strand
TCGGCTAGCGGTAGTCTGTCCTCGGTCATCGGGTGCTCCGGTCAGGTTGAAGTCTCGCAACTCCACCTTAGCCGGCCATTCCGGTGGCCACCTCCGTCACACCTTCTGACGTCCGATTTTCCACCACCAGCGCGGACACTACCTGGATTTCTCCGCTCGAACGGCCCACGCGGACGAGATCGTGTCGTCTGCCGAGTTCCTCGCATGCTGCTTCGCCGATATCTCCCCCGGCTCCAACGACGATGATTTTCATGATTTTCCTCCCAGTATGTCGTCATATCGCGCGAGCTTGTGGGTCAGCAGGTTTCTGCACTTCGCGAGTGATGCTTGTTGGACCTGCAGACGCTTCTCGTGCTCAAGGAGCATCCTCTTCCGCTCGGAGACCGTCCCGTCTCCCTGCTGGTAGAGCCCGGCGAAGTATTTCATCGTCTTGGTCGGCATCCCTGTTTCGCGAAGGGATGCGAGAAGGGTTAGCCAATCCACGTCCTCGGGTGAGAAGCGTCGCTTTCCATCAGACCCCCGGCGGACGGCAGGGCAAATGCCAGCCTTCTCGTAATATCGTATCGTGTCGATGCTCAAGCCGCATTTTCGATGGTATCGGCGGAAAAATGTTGCGCAAGACCCTTGCCTGCGCCCGACCCCTCGGCACTGTCGCCAGCATCGGTCAGGCTGCCGGCCCGATCCCGCCGCTCACCATTGAGGAGTTCGCGCCCTTGCGGGCGATCTGTTTCTCCCGGCCGAGCATCATGAGCTATGCGAGCGACAAGGATATCTACCGCGACGCTGCGAAGGAAGTACTGGCTATGATACAACGGAACATTACCGCTGGGATTGGGCGGGAGTACCGTCTTGATCAAGCCGCAGAAGCCCATGTCGACCTCGAGACCGGCCGCATGGTGGGTGCCGCGATCATCGCGATCTGAGCCCTTGCTCATGAGCTGGTGCCGCGACTACAGTCCATGCACTTCATAGTTGGAGCCGACCACACGGTTGGCGGGCTCGGCAATGGAAGTCGATCACATCATAGGAAATCGGATAAGATCGATCCGATTTGATGTGATCCAGCCGCCGCTCTCCGGCACGGGGAAGCCATGGGCAAGAAGCCGGGGCGCAAGGCGTTCGAGGGTCTGGCGCCGAAAGCTACCGCATTCGCATGATGGAGCCCGGCGAGGCCGATTCATTGCTGGCGATCCGCCAAGAGGCAGCCACCGGGCCGCCGGAGCCTTCGAACGAAACACCAGCGGTGCGATCGTCGCTGCCGGATTTCGTCCGATTCCTGCTGTCCCACGAAATTTTCGTCGCCGCGGCCAAGCGCGACGGCCAACCCGTGGGCTACGCCGCGGCGCAAGAGCGGGGGATCTCTATTGGCTCGCCGCTCACCGCGTCCTAACGCCGCACCGAGGCCGGGGCATCGCCCGCGCCCTCATCGCCGCTGTGACGCAGAGGGCACGGTGGTTCGACCATCGGGCCGTTGGCATACCAGCTACTGTCGACAACTGCTGCAATGCGGCGCTTTATGAGCGTGACGGTTTCATGACGGTCTCGCGTAAGGAACTTCAGGATAGACTGGCGTATCGGGCTGCCCCTGGGTTACCGCAGAGCGGTGACCTCGACAGCCCGATCGTATGGGTCAAATGGCTCTAGAGAGCGACCCGCTGGAAAATCACCGACGAATTCCTATATTTGTGCATTGCAGCAAATTTGTTAATATACTTGGAAGGCATAGCGGGAGATTGATGTTGTATCACTTTTACGAATGGAATCACGCGGCGCTCACACCGCTTCGCGCCATGGCCGACGTCACGCGGCTGTTCTATCAGAACCCGCTCAATCCACTGTCGCAGACCACGGCCGGGCGCTCCATCGCGGCTGCGGCCGAACTGTTCGAGCGGACCACGCGGGTCTATGGCAAACCGGAATTCGGCCTCGACGAAACCTTCGTCGCCGGTCAACGCGTGCCGGTGCAGGACAAGGTCGTCTGGGAGAAGCCCTTCGGCCGGCTGCTGCATTTCGACCGCGAACTGCCCAAGCGGCACGGCAAGGACCCACGGTTTCTGCTTGTCGCGCCGATGTCGGGCCATTACGCGACGCTGCTGCGCGGCACGGTGGAAGCGCTGCTTCCCTATGGCGACGTCTACATCACTGATTGGAACGACGCCCGTCATGTTCCGGTGACCGCCGGTCGTTTCGACCTTGACGACTATGTCGACTATCTCATCGAGATGCTCCAGTTCCTCGGGCCTGATACCCACATCATCGGCGTCTGCCAGCCGGCCGTTCCTGTGATGATGGCGACCGCGCTGATGGAAGCGGACGAGGACGATTGTGCCCCGGCGACGATGACGCTGATGGGCGGTCCGATCGATACGCGCATCAACCCGACCGCGGTCAACCGGCTGGCCGAGGAAAAAGGCATCGACTGGTTCCGCGACAACGTCATCATGACGGTGCCGTTTCCGCAGCCGGGCTTCACGCGGCCCGTCTATCCGGGCTTCCTGCAGCTGACCGGCTTCATGTCGATGAATCTCGACCGGCACATGACCGCCCACAAGGAATTTTTCTGGCACATGGTGAAGGACGACGGCGATTCAGCCGACAAGCACCGTGAATTCTACGACGAATACAACGCGGTGATGGATCTGACCGCCGAGTTCTATCTGCAGACCGTCGACGAGGTGTTCATCAAGCATTCGCTGCCGAAGGGCGAGATGATGCATCGCGGCAAGCGCATCGACCTCACCAAGATCAAGCGCACGGCGCTGCTCACCGTCGAGGGCGAGAACGACGACATTTCCGGCGTCGGCCAGACCGAGGCGGCGCAGCGGCTCTGCTCGAACATCCCGGCCGACATGCGTGTCCACTACGTGCAGCCGAAGGTCGGTCATTACGGCGTCTTCAACGGCTCGCGCTTCCGTGCCGAGATTTGCCCGCGCATCGTCGATTTCGCGCTGACGCACGGGACCACCCACGCCAACGCGACCCAGCCGCACAAGGATGTGGCACCGCGGCGCGAGGGCGCCGTTGCCGAGCGCGAGGCAAAGGCCGAAAAGCTCGGCAAGACCATCATCGGTGAGACCGACGTCGCCAAGCTGGCCGCCGCCGACGAAGCGCCGACAGCGGCGACGCCGGCTCCTGAGACAAAGGCGAAGGCCGACAAGACAGCAAAGGCCGGTAAGGCGGCGAAGGCGAAGGCTGGACGGTCTGCCGACAACGCAAACGCTGCCGCGGCCAACACCAAGGCTGCGTCATCGGTAAGAGATGCGGGAAAGACAACGTCTGCCGCCAAGACAGCCAAAAAGCCGAAGGATCAGACATCCAAAGCGTCGGGCTCGAAAGCGAAACGGGCGGCGAATGATTCAGAGCCGAACCTCTTCGCTGAAGCGTCGGCGCCCAAGCCCGGCGCCGAGACGCCTGCGGCCAACCCGGCGAAGACCCAGCCGGTGAAAGCCGCTGCCAACTCCGCCCCCAAGCTTCAGCAGGAGACGCCGAACAAAGGCGGCGATCCCCAGGCTCCGAAGCCAGCTGCGGCCAAGACGGCCGCCCAGCGCGTATCTGCACCGCAAAACGGCGAACCGGCGCCCGCCAAATCCAACTCCGCCAAAGCGGGAGGCCCTAATCGCCGTGCCCGGCGTGCGGCCAGCGCCAGCGCAGCGGCGAAGCCGCGCAGCCGCCGATAGGGTTTTTCCGGCCGCGGCGCGGCCAATCTCCGCACCGCTCCCATGATACGAACAGCCGCCGGAGGGCATCCCTCCGGCGGCTTTTTCATGGGCGTCTGGTGAAACTTCATCCAGGGCGAGGCAAGAGAGGCTGGGACGCGGCAGTACCCCCCTGTGGCCCCCACGCCCCTCTTCGGCGCTCGACGACAGACCCTTCAAGGATGCCGTAAAAGGCCGCATGGGCGGCAAAAATACGCCGCGTCTGTGACCGTAAGGGGGTCATATCACGGCGCTGTGATTTTTTGGATCAATGCCGGGAACGCTCCTGCAATCAGTTGGTTAGAGGTGCCGACAGGGACAGCTCAACTCGAGGAATGGAGCTTACAATGTTCAAGACCACAGCACTCGCCACCGTCGTCGCGCTCGCCATGGGCGGCTCGGCCTTTGCCCAGGCCAATTCAACCAACGCCGGCAACAACAAGATCGATGCCGGCGGCGGCAAGGGCCTCGTCGTCGTCGATATCAGCAACAACGACATCGCGCAGAACATCGCCAACGATCTCTCGGCCCTCAACGACCTGACCGTGCAGGCGCAGGACGTTATCGATGTCGGCTCCGTACAGGTGCCGATCAGCGTCGCCGCCGCGGTTTGCGAACTGGAGGTCAACGCGATCGCCAGCAGCAACGACAAGGGCGACAAGTCCTGCGATGCTCAGAGCACCAACGACGCTCTGAACCAGGCCGTGCAGCAGAGCCTGCCGACGCAGTCCAACTAAGCGACGCGTCCAGGCAAAAGCGAGGGGGCACGCCCCCTCGAACCGGCGCGATCGTCTGGATCCCGTCCCCGTTCAACCGGAAATCCGCCGGCAGTGGAGAGACCCGTCACCAGACGGGTCTCTTTTCTTTCTCGCCCCTGATTCCAGGGCAATGTGCGGCCGGTGACGGCAGGGCTATCCTGCCGCTTGCGCCTTCTTCTCCAGCCGGCGGCGATGCAGGACCGGCTCGGTATAGCCGGACGGTTGTTCGCGTCCCTCGAAGACCAGGTCGCAGGCCGCCTTGAAGGCGATCGAGCCGTCGAAATTTTCCGACATCGGTTCGTAGTTCGAATCGCCGGCGTTCTGCTCGTCGACCTTCCTGGCCATCTTCTTCATCGCGTCCATCACCTCGTCCTTGGAAACGACGCCATGATGCAGCCAGTTGGCGATGTGCTGGGAAGAGATGCGGCAGGTGGCGCGGTCCTCCATCAGGCCGACATCGTTGATGTCGGGCACGGTCGAGCAGCCGACGCCCTGGTCGATCCAGCGCACGACGTAGCCGAGGATACCTTGCGCATTGTTCTCCAGTTCGCCCCGGATCTGCTCCTCGGGCCAATTGGCGCGGTTGGAGAGTGGGATGGTGAGGATGTCGGAGAGGACCGCCCGGCTGCCCTTCCTGGCGATCGCCTCCTGCCAGGCGAGGACGTCGACCTTGTGGTAGTGCGTCGCGTGCAGCGTCGCGGCGGTCGGGCTCGGCACCCAGGCGGTGTTGGCGCCGGCCTGCGGATGGGCGATCTTCTGGGCCAGCATGTCGTGCATCCTCGCCGGCATCGCCCACATGCCCTTGCCGATCTGCGCCTTGCCGGTCAGGCCGCAGGCAAGACCCACATCGACGTTCCAGTCCTCATAGGCTTTGATCCAGGTGCGGTCCTTCATCACGGTCTTGCGGACCATCGGCCCGGCTTCCATCGAGGTGTGGATCTCGTCGCCGGTGCGGTCGAGGAAGCCGGTGTTGATAAAGAACACCCGATGCTTGGCGGCGCGGATACACTCCTTGAGGTTGACCGTCGTGCGGCGCTCTTCGTCCATGATGCCCATCTTGAGCGTGTAACGGGCAAGGCCGAGCAAATCCTCGACGCGGCCGAAGATCTCGTCGGAGAAGGCGACCTCGTCCGGCCCGTGCATCTTCGGCTTGACGATGTAGATCGAGCCGGCACGCGAATTGCGGATGCCGCCGGTCTTCTTGAGATCGTGCATGGCGATCATCGCAGTGATCACCGCGTCCATGATGCCCTCCGGCACCTCGCTGCCATCCTTGAGCTGGATGGCCGGGTTGGTCATCAGGTGGCCGACATTGCGGATCAGGAGCAGCGAGCGGCCGGGCAGAGTGAGGGCCGCGCCGTCGGCGCCGACATAGTCGCGATCCGGGTTGAGCCGCCGGGTCACGGTCTCGCCGCCCTTCTCGAAGCTGTCCGTCAGGTCGCCCTTCATCAGGCCTAGCCAGTTGCGATAGACGGCGGTCTTGTCCTCGGCGTCGACCGCGGCGATCGAATCCTCGCAATCGCAGATCGTCGTGATCGCCGATTCCATCACCATGTCGGCGACGTTCGCCGGATCGTTCTTGCCGATCCGGTTGGTCGCATCAATGGTCACTTCCAGATGCAAGCCGTTGTGCTTGAACAGCAGCGCCGTCGGCGCGGCCGCGTCGCCGCGATACCCCGCGAAGGCGGCTGGATTCTTCAGCCGCGCCTGTTTGCCGCCGTTGAAGGTGGCGGCCAGCGTACCGTCCTCGACGGCGTAAGATTTTACGTCGATATGCGAGATCCGGTCGAGCGGCGCCAAGCCGTCGAGGAAGCTCTTTGCCCAGGTGACGACGCGCGCGCCCCGCGCCCGGTCGTAGCCCTTGCCCTCGGGCAGATCGCCCATCGCGTCGGTGCCGTAGAGTGCGTCATAGAGCGAGGCCCAGCGGGCATTGGCCGCGTTCAGTGTGTAGCGCGCGTTCATCAGCGGCACGACGAGCTGCGGACCGGGGATCAGCGCGATTTCCGGATCGACGTTGTCGGTCTCGATGGCAAAGTCCGGACCTTCCGGCACCAGATAGCCGAGGTCGCCCAGGAACGCCTTGTATTCCTTCATGTCGATTGGTTTGCCGCGGCGCTCGCGGTGCCAGTCGTCGATCTTGGCTTGCATGTCCTGGCGGATCCGCAGCAACTCCCGATTGCGCGGCGCGAGCCCGTTGAGGATGTCCGACGTCCCCTTCCAGAAGACATCCGGCGCGATCCCGGTGTCCGGCAAAGCTTCCGTGTCGATGAAAGTCTTCAGGATGGCCGCAACCTTGAGGTCGTGGACGTCGATCATTTCGGACATGCGGTTTCTCCAACAGTGCGCTGCGGGAGGACATCCGACATGAAAAGCGCGAAGTCAATTCGACGGAGGGCGCAGGCGACACTCTATCGTAGGTGGTCGTCGAGGTTCATCATCAGGTGGAGAATCCGAACGATCACGATGCCGCCATCGGTCTCGCTGTAGAACAGACCATGTCGCCCGCAATCATGTCTGCGATAGAATTCGCCCGTCGATGTTCGATAGGGCCTTCCTAACCGCGGGAACGCGACGATCGTCAGCGCGGCGGCATGGAGCTCGGCGCGATAACGGTCCGCCTGGGTGCGACCGAATTCCCGGGCCGTATAATCCATGATACTTTTGACATCGCGGAGGGCTTCCCTGGAAAGCCGATAGTCAGCCATTTCCATTGCGGCTGTCTGGCGACGGGATGTCTACATCAAGGATCGTTCTGGAACTGATGCCGCTCCGCGTGCCCTTTTCGAGCGCCGCGTCGAGTTCGACTTTCGTGCGAATGGCCTTGGGCCACTCGGTCTCTTGCTCGCAATCGAAGGGGCGATGATCGCTCTTGGCTTCGGACATGGCGGTAACTTAGATGATCGTGCCGCATTTCGCCAGTTCGAACGCGTTCAAGGGGAAGGCATGGCGAGGCAGTCTCCGCCGCCCTTGAGGTTTCCTCGTCGGCTGATACAAATCGGCGACCGGGCCGCCTCGGCCCTTTTTTGGGAGGACACTTCATGAAGTTATTCAACCGTCTCGCCGCCTCGGCGCTCGTCGCGGGCCTGGCCATGGTGCCGGCCGCCGCCTCGGCCCAGCAGTTCATCAACGTGCTCACCGGCGGCACGTCCGGCGTCTACTATCCGCTCGGCGTCGCGCTGGCCAAGGTCTATGGCGACAAGATCGAGGGGGTGAAGACCCAGGTGCAGTCGACCAAGGCCTCGGTCGAAAACATCAATCTGATCGCGCAAGGGCGCGGCGAGATTGCCTTCGCGCTCGGCGACTCCGTCAAGGCCGCCGCGGAAGGCAACGCCGATGCCGGCTTCCAGCAGCCGGTCGAGAAGCTGCGCGCGATTGCCGCGATCTACCCCAACTACGTCCAGATCGTCGCCTCCAAGGATTCCGGCATCACCGATCTCGCCGGCCTGAAGGGCAAGGCGCTGTCGGTCGGCGCACCGGCGTCCGGCACCGAGCTCAATGCGCGAGCGATCTTCTCGGCTGCCGGCATGAGCTATGAGGATCTCGGCAAGACCGAATATCTGCCTTTCGCCGAGTCGGTCGAGCTGATCAAGAACCGCCAGCTCGACGCGACGCTCCAGTCGGCCGGCCTCGGCGTCGCCTCGATCCGCGATCTCGCCTCGTCGCTGCCGATCACGGTCGTCGCGGTTCCGGCCGAGATCGCCGAGAAACTCGGCGCGCCGTTCCAGGCAGCCGAAATTCCGGCGGGCACCTATGATGGCCAGGACGCAGCCGTGCCGACGCTGGCGATCACCAACATCCTTGTCACTTCCAGCGATGTCGACGAGGAACTGGTCTACCAGATGACCAAGCAGCTGATCGAGAACCTGCCGGAGCTGGTCGCCGCCCACAATGCGGCGAAGTCGATCGATCCGGCGAAGGCCGCGAAGAACCTGCCGGTGGCGCTGCATCCGGGCGCCGAGCGCTACTACAAGGAAGCCGGCCTGCTCTAAAGGGGCAGTCATTGGTTCACGTGAATCGGCCGCGCGTCCGAAAGGGTGCGCGGCCGTTTCCATTCGCGCGGCCTTCAGATCACGCCGGCGTCCCGCAGTGCCGCGATCTCGGCGGACGAATAGCCCGCCTCGGCGAGAACCGTGTCGGTGTCGGCGCCCAGATCCGGCGCTGGATGGCGGACGACGCAGGGCGTGTCCGAGAATTTGATCGGAAAGCCGGTCATCTTGACCGTGCCGTGGCCCGGATGATCGATGGCGAGGACCATCTCCTGCTCCCGCACCTGCGGGTCCTCGAACACCTCCGCTAGCGTCTGGACCCGGCCGCAGGGCACGCCAGCGGCGTTCAGCCGCTCGATCCAGATCGCTTGGCTCTCGTGACGCATGGCATCGTCGATCATCGCGTTGACCTCGGCCCGGCGCTCGACCCGTTTGGCATTGGTGTCGAAGCGCGCATCCTCCAGCATCGCCGAAAGCCCGGTCGTCTCCAGGAACCGCCGCAGGATCGGCGGGGTCGAGGCGGCCACCGCCACCGGACCGTCGGATGCCTGGAACAGCCCGTAGGGCGAGGCGATGGGGTGGTCGTTGCCGGTCGGCGGCGGCGTTTTTCCGGTGGCGAGCTGGGCGGCGGACAGATAGGCCAGCATCGAGATCATGCCGTTCATCATCGAGGATTCGACCGCCTGGCCGGCGCCGTCCCGGTCGCGCACGCGCAAAGCCGCGACGATGCCGAGCGCGGTATAGAGACCGGCGATGAGATCGGTCAGCGGCGGCGCGGCGCGGATCGGACCGCCTTCCAGGGTTCCGTTCACCGCCATGAAGCCGGACATCGCCTGGGTGATGAAATCGAAGGCCGGTCGCTCGCTATAGGGGCCGGTGGTGCCGTAGCCGTTGACCGATCCGACGACGAGCCGCGGATTGATGGCGTCGAGCCCGGCGCGGTCGAGCCCCATGGCGGTGAGGACGCCGGGCCGGAAATTCTCGACCAGCACGTCGGCCTCGGCCAGAAGCTTGCGCAGGACGGACTTGCCCTCCTCGCGCTTCAGATCGAGCGTCATCGAGCGCTTGTTGCGGTTGAAGCTGGCGAAATACCAGGACAGGCCATCGATGATCGCGCCCTGGCCGCGCACATGGTCCCCCGAGCCCGGCGTTTCGATCTTGACGACGTCGGCGCCGAGATCGCCGAGGATCATTGAACAGAACGGTCCGGAGAGAATGCGCGTCAGATCGACGACGCGAATACCGGCAAGCGGTTGCTCCATGCTTCTCAGCCCGCCGCCGTAGAGACGTCGTCGACGCCGTGCCGGGTCAAACGCGGCCCGGCCTTCATCACCTGGCCCGGCAACTCGCGGCCAAGGATCGCCTCGGTCCGCTTGGCCACATCGATCAGGCGTTCGAGATCGATGCCGGTTTCATAACCGCTTTCCTCGAGCAGATAGACGAGATCTTCGGTGCAGATGTTGCCCGTCGCGCCGGCGGCGAAGGGGCATCCGCCAAGCCCGCCGATGGAGGAATCGTAGCGGTTGACGCCTTCGGCGAGCCCGACCATGACATTGGCAAGGCCGACGCCGCGCGTGTTGTGGAAATGCAGGGTGATTTTCATCTCCGGCACGCCCTCCCGCAGCGCTGCCAGCAGTGCCTTGACGGTTGCCGGCGTCGCCATGCCGGTGGTGTCGCCGAGATTGAGATCGACGATGCCGAGATCGCGGTAGAAGCGCGCGATCCGCACGACGGATTCCGGCGGCACGTCGCCCTCGAAGGGGCAGCCGAAGGCGGTGGCGACGCCGCCCTGGACCCGCTTGCCCGCCGCCGTGGCGATTTCGACCACCGGCGGAAAGCGCGCGAGCGTCTCGTCGATCGAGGCGTTGACGTTCTTGCGGCTATGCGCCTCGGAGGCCGAGCAGAACAGCCCCATGATGTCGAGCTGTGTTTCCGCCGCCCGCTCGGCGCCGCGGGCGTTCGGCACCAGCGCCGTCAAGATCACCCCTGGCTTCTTGTCGATGCCGGCCAGGACTTCGGCGGCATCGGCCAGCTGCGGCACCGCGCGCGGCGAGACGAAAGAGGTCACCTGCACCTTGCGCAAGCCGGCATCGATCAGGCCGTTGACGATCTCGATCTTGCGTTCCGTCGGGATGAAGGGCTTTTCGATCTGGAAGCCGTCGCGGGGGCCGACCTCGCAAATCTCGATCCGGCTCCCAGCGCGCACCGGCATGGGCAACACATTGCCTGCTTCGGCCATCATCCCGCTCCTGTTTTGTTTCGTTGGCATTACGGTTCCCATACGCGAAGGGTCAGTCGAAAGTAAATTTTGAAATATTGCGCTGCATTGCAGCATGCCCTCTTTTCGCGGCGCAGCACAGATGACATCGCGTCCGGCCTTGACCGGCCGAATACTTCGGTGTCATCCACTAACAAAGGCACGTAAGGGTAAATGTCGGTGACGGCGCGATCTCTTGCGGCCGACAACAGGGCGGCGGACGCAAGAACCGTCGCCAGAGGGAGGATGAGTATGTTTTTGAAACGTTTGCTGATGGTCGCGGCCGTGGCGTCGATCGCCTTACCGGCGGCGGCGTTCGAGCCGTCGAATGTCGAGTGCATCGCACCGGCCAATCCCGGCGGGGGCTGGGACTTCACCTGCCGGACCGTCGGCCGCCTGCTGCAGGAAGAAGGCCTCGT
Organism: Aurantimonas coralicida; assembly: GCA_011050685.1. Taxonomy (GTDB): domain Bacteria; phylum Pseudomonadota; class Alphaproteobacteria; order Rhizobiales; family Rhizobiaceae; genus Aurantimonas; species Aurantimonas coralicida_A. The sequence continues at coordinate 41,302 of DRFF01000134.1, read as the reverse complement.
TCCGGGCGCCGTCCAGGTGACCAACATGCCGGGCGCCGTCGGCGCTGTGGCCTTCGCCAATGTCGCATCGAAGCGCAATGACGACCCGAATCTGATCGTTGCGACATCGACCGTCGGCATCACCCAGATCGCCCAGGACAAATATCCGGCCGGCATCGACCAGATGCGCTGGCTGGGCATGCTCGGCGCCGATGTCGGCACGGTGCTGGTCAACAAGGACTCCGAATACGACTCGCTCGAAGCCGTCCTCGCCGCCGTCAAGGAAGACCCGGCCGGTGTCGTGGTCGGTGGATCGTCCTCGATCGGCGGCTGGGACCATCTGCGGTTCCTGATCCTGGCGCAGGAAGCCGGCGTTCCGACTGACCAGTTGAAGGACATCCGCTGGGTCGAATTCTCCGGTGGCGGTGACGCCGTCACCCAGTTGCTCGGCGGCCATATCGACGTCGTCCTCACCGACATCGGCGAGATCGGCGGCTTCATCCAGTCGGGCGACGCCAAGGCTTTGGCGGTCATGTCCGACGACAGGCTGCCCGCCTATCCTGATATCGCCACCGCCAAGGAGCAGGGCATCGAGGCCGTCGGCTACAACTGGCGCGGTTTCTACATGGGCGGCGGGGTTCCCGACGAAGCCTATGATTTCTGGGTCGAGAAGATGAAGACGCTTTACGATTCGGACGGTTGGCAGACGGCGGCGACCGAGTCGGGCCTGACCCCGATCTGGCGCGGTGGCAAGGAATTCGATGCCTTCGTGCGCGAGTCCAAGGACAAGGCCGCGGAAATCTCGAAGGCCATCGGTGTCATCCAGTAGGACGGCCATGAGCCTTCGTCTCAGTGACCGCATCGCGGGGGCGATACTGCTCGCCCTCGCGATCTGGTACTGGATCGCCGCCGGCGGCTATGTCGTCGCCTATGGCGATCCTGCCGGTCCCAGCCTGTTTCCCCGCATGGTCGCCGTGCCGCTCGGGCTGTTCGCGGCGTTCCTGATCATCAAGCCGGACCCCGACCCGATCTGGTTCCGCTGGCCGCATGTCTGGGGCCAGTTCGCGATGCTGGCGGTCCTCATCGCCTATCCGTTCGTTCTCGAACCGGCGGGCTTTCCGCTGTCGACAAGCGTCGCCGCGGTATTTCTGGCGCGGATTCTCGGCGGAAGCTGGTTGCAATCGGTACTCACCGGATTGGTGATCGGTTTCGGTCTGTTCTTTCTGTTCGACGGCGTTTTCGGCCTGCCGCTGCCGATGGGACCGCTTTTCGGCTAGTCACCGCTTGACCGGTGCCAAGGAGATCACGTGGAAATTCTTGGATTTCTCGCCGACGGCTTTGCGGTCGCCCTGACGCCGACGAATATCGGCCTCGCCCTGTTCGGCTGCTTCATCGGCACGATCATCGGCGCGCTGCCGGGCCTCGGCCCGGTCAACGGCGTGGCGATCCTGATCCCGCTGGCGTTCTCGCTGCAACTGCCGCCGGGCTCGGCGCTCATTCTTCTGGCCTGCGTCTATTACGGCTGCATGTATGGCGGCCGCATCTCCTCCATCATGCTGAACATTCCCGGCGACGAACCGGCGATGATGACCTGCCTCGACGGCTACCCGATGGCCAAGAACGGCAAGGCGCCGGAGGCTCTGGCGATCTCCGGCATCGCTTCCTTCGTCGGCGCGGTGGCCTCGACCATCGGCCTGGTGCTGTTCGCGCCGCTTTTGGTGCAGTTCGCCATCCGCTTCGGCCCGGCCGAATATTTCGCGCTCTATGTCATGGCTTTCGCCACGATCGGCGGCATCACCGGCGCCAACCCGGCCAAAACGCTACTGGCGGCCGGGATCGGACTGATGCTGGGAACGGTCGGAATCGATCCGCAAAGCGCCGTGCCGCGCTATACCTTCGGCAGCTTCCACCTTTATGACGGCTTCCATGCCATTATCGCCATCGTCGGCCTGTTCGCCATATCCGAAGCGCTGATCCTTTTGGAACACGGGATCGGCGGTCATTCCGGCGCGATTCCGGTCAAACGCGCCTTCGCCCGCTGGGCGGATATCCGCCAATCACTGGGGGCAATGTTTCGCGGCTCGGGCCTCGGCTTTGTCGCCGGCATCCTGCCGGGGGCGGGCGCTTCGCTCGGCTCGTTCATCGCCTACACGCTGGAAAAGCGCTATTCGAACAGCAACGATACCTTCGGCAAGGGCGATCCGCGCGGGGTCGCGGCGCCGGAGGCCGGCAACAACGCGGCGGCCGGCGGAGCGCTGGTGCCGATGCTGGCGCTCGGCGTACCGGGCTCCGGCACGACGGCGGTGCTGCTGGCGCTGCTGATCTCGCTCAACATCACGCCGGGACCGCTCCTGTTCCAGAACCAGCCGGACATCGTCTGGGGCCTGATCGCGGCGCTGTTCATGGCGAACGTGTTTCTGCTGATCCTCAATCTGCCGCTGGTCGGCCTGTTCACACGGATGCTGGCGATCCCGATGTGGGCGCTGATGCCCTTCGTGGTGATGATCTCCTTCGTCGGCATCTATTCGATCAGCCACTCCACCTTCGACCTGCAGGTCATGGTTGGCTTCGGCGTGCTCGGCTTCGTCCTGCGCAAGCTCGATATCTCGGTGGTTCCGGTCGTGCTCGGGCTGCTGCTTGGCGGCGAGATGGAAAGCATGCTGCGGCGGGCGCTGTCGATCTCGGGCGGCGATCCGGCGATCCTCGTCGGCAGCGGGATTTCGATCGGGCTCTATACGGTGACGGCCTTCTTCCTGCTCGCGGCGGTCTACTTCGCGTTCCGCAAGCGGCGGGCGAAGCCGGCGCTGGAGATCGAGCAGGAGACCATGGCGGACTGAGGCGCCGCGCCCGAACGGCACGGCAGACGCGTTTCGCGTTAAACCGAGGCCGTCGCCTGCATCCGCCTGATGCCGTCGGCGCCACTCGACCAGAGTTCGCAGCCGTCGCCGTTGTGCAGGGCGTTGAGGCCCATCGTTTCGCCGTCGAACAGCGGCTTGACGCCGCGATAGGAAAACACCGTTGGCGTCCGGCCCAGTGTCTCGGCGGCCAGATGCGCCAGCAGCGTCGCCTGCAGCGGTCCATGCACGACAAGGCCGGGATAGTTCTCCTCCTCGAGGCAATAGCGCCGGTCGTAGTGGATGCGATGACCGTTGAAGGTCAGGGCCGAATAACGAAACAGGGCCAGTGGGCTCGGCTCGAAGGCGCGGCTGACATCGGCCTTCGACGGCTCGGTCGCTTCGGGGTGGACCGCGGGCGTCGCGCCCGCTGTCTCGGCCGCGCGATAGACGATGTCCTGGCGCTCCTCGATGGCGACGACGGCGGCGGCGAGGATGTCGTGCCGGACCGTCACGAAGCACAAGGGGCCGGAGCGGCCCTGCTTGAGTTCGACGGCCTCGATGCGCGAGCGGCGCGTGACCCGGTCACCGACCACAAGCGGAGCCAGAAAGCGCAATTCGCCGCCCGCCCACATGCGTCGGGGCAGCGGCACCGGTGGCAGGAAACCGCCGCGCGCCGGATGGCCGTCCGGCCCGGTGGCGGAGTTGGGCACCACCGGTGGCGCCAGGCACCAATGCAGGCAGAGCGGCGCCGGGTCGCCATCCGACACGCCTCCCGGTTCACGATCGAGCGTCGCCAGGAACGAGCGGACCAGCCGCGTGTCGATCTGGTCGCTCGCTTCCTCGGTGCGGCCGATCCAGCTTTTCAGATGGTCGATATCGATCGGGTCAGTCATCGTTTCTCCCTCAATACGATCGCGGCGGGCCGGGGGTCTTCCCGGCGAGAGTGGGCAGGGACTGGCCGACGCCCGCAGTTAAACTGGTCGGCCGGAAACGCGGATCTCCGGCCGCTTCCATTGCGCCGGGCCGGTTGTGTGGATCGAGGTGCCGGTCGCATCGACGGCGACGGTCACCGGCATGTCCTCGACTACGAATTCGCGAATCGCCTCCATGCCGAGGTCGTCGAAGGCGAGGATGCGCGAGGAGCGGATCGCCTTGGAGACGAGATAGGCCGCGCCACCGACGGCGATGAGATAGGCCGCGCCATGGCGCCTTATGCTGTCGATCGCGGCCGCACCGCGCTCGGCCTTGCCGATCATCACCAGGAGGCCGGTCGCTTCGAGAAGTTGGTCGGTATATGGGTCCATGCGGGTCGAGGTCGTCGGGCCGGCGGGTCCCACGACCTCGTCGCGCACCGCGTCGACGGGGCCGACATAGTAGATCGCGCGGCCATTGAGATCGACGGGGAGTTTTTCGCCGCGATCGAGCATCGCGATCATTCGCTTGTGGGCGGCGTCGCGCCCGGTCAATAGCCGGCCGGACAGGAGCAGCGTCTCGCCGGCTTGCCAGCCGGCAACGTCCTGGCGCGTCAGCGTATCAAGGTCGACGCGGCGCACGGACGCGTCTCCCTGGCCGAGGGCGATGTCGGGCCACAGATCGATCGCCGGCGGCGTGAATTCCGCCGGGCCGGTGCCGTCGAGCGTGAAGCTCAGATGCCGGTCGGCGGCGCATTGCGGGACCAGCCCGACCGGCTTAGACGCGGCATGAACGGGATAGGTCGCGATCTTGACGTCGAGCACCGTGGTCAGGCCGCCGAGCCCCTGCGCGCCGATGCCGAGCGCGTTGACCTTCTCGTAGAACTCGATCCGCAATTCCTCCAGCTTCGAGGCCGGGCCGCGGGCAATCAGCGCCGTCATGTCGATCGGTGCCATCAGCGATTGCTTGGCCAGCAGCATCGCCTTTTCGGCGGTGCCGCCGACGCCGATGCCGAGAATGCCCGGCGGACACCAGCCGGCGCCGAGCCCCTCGACGGTCTTCAACACCCAGTCGACGACCGAGTCGCCCGGGTTCAGCGCGGCGAAGCGTGCCTTGTTCTCCGAGCCGCCGCCCTTGGCCGCCACCGTCACCGCGATCTCGTTGCCGGCCACCAGTTCCACGTGGGTGACGGCGGGGGCGTTGGTGCCGGTGTTCTTCCGCTCGAAGATCGGGTCGTCGAGGATCGACGGGCGCAAGGGATTGGCCGGGTCGGTATAGGCGATGGCCACCGCCTCGTTGACCAGTTCTGTGAGCGGGCGCGTGGTGGCCAGGCGCGCCTCCATGCCGAATTTGACGAAGACGTTGACCGTGCCGGTGTCCTGGCACATCGGCCGCCCGCCGAGCGCAGCCATGCGGGAATTGACCAGGATCTGCGCCATGGCGTTCTTCGCCGAGGCGCTTTCCTCGCGCTGATACGCCTCGGCGAGATGGGCGATGAAATCCGGCGGGTGATAGACGGCGATGTATTGCAGCGCGTCCGCGACCGAACGGATGAAATCCTCCTCGGTGATGGGAGAAGCGCTCACGCCGCTGCCTCGCTGGAAGGCGGCATCGCGCCGAAGGCTGGGAGGCGATCGAGCACCTCGAACCGGTCGGCCAAGCGCACCGCCTCCTGCCTGCCGAGAACCGGCTCGGCAAGCGCCATGAATTTGGCGCGGATGGCGGCCGCGTCCGGGAAGGTCGCCGGCTCGCCGGACGGGTCGGGAATGCGTCGCTCGAACATTCCGCTGGCGGTTTCGACGCTCAGCGTTGCGCCGAAGGGATGCGCCAGCCCTTCCAGGCTCTCGTCGCGCACGACGTCGATCCGGTCCGACAGCGCGTCGAGCGCCGGATCGCCGATCCGCCGGTAGTCGTCCCAGCCGAACGATCCCTGGTCGAGCGCCACGCTGGCAACGAAGGGCATGGAGAACTGGCCGTCGACGATGGTGCGCACCCGGCGCTTTTCCGGCAGGGGATCGCCGGTCAGCGTGATGCCGTTGCGGTGCAGCCCGACCGTCACGGAGCGGACGTCCTCTGCGGTGAGCCGCTCCTCGCGCCGCAGCGCGAGCAGCCCGTCGAGCGCGGCATGGGTGTAGCGGCAGGAAGGGTAGGGCTTCATGCCGATCTTCATGGTTTCCCAGACGGTGCCGAGCCCCGCCACCGCCTTGGCCGGATCGGCGGCGTCGGTGTAGCCGACCAAGAGACCGTGCCGGCCCTCGATCGGGGCGGATGCCGCCTTCAAGCCGTTCTTGGCCAATGTCGCCGCGAAGACGCCGTTCATCGCCGCCGCGCCTACCTGCCAGCGCTTGTTCCAGGCACCGTTGACGAGGAATTGCAGCGAGCCGGCGGCCTGGCTGCCGGAGACGCCGAAAGCGCTGGCGACACCGCCCGCGTCGAGGCCGAAGAGCCGCGCGGCAGCCGCCGCCGCGCCGAAGGTGCCAGCGGTCGCGGTCGGGTGGAAGCCGCGCGCGTAATGGCTGGTCGGATCGAGCGCGTTGCCGAGCCGGCAGCAGACCTCGTAGCCGGCGACGATCGCCGTGACGATCTCGGCGCCGCTCGCCCCGACCATCTCGCCGACCGCCAGCGCTGCCGGCACCACCGGCGCGGAGGGATGCAGCGAGGAATCGGCGTGGGTGTCGTCGAAATCGAGGGAATGGCCGAGCATGCCGTTGACCAGCGCCGCGACCGGTGGCGCCAGCCGGCGTCCGGTGCCGACCACGCTGGCGGCGCCCGGCCCGCCGAGCCCGAGTTCGTCCAGCGTCGCATAGAGGCTCGGGGTGGATTCCGATTCGGCATTGGCCCGCACGATGCTGCCCGTCAGATCGAGCGCCAGATGGCGCGCGCGCAGGGCGACCTCCGGCGGAATCGCGTCGAAGGACAGCTTGGCGACGAATGTCGCGAGGATTCTCGTTTCGTCGCTCATGTTCGCGCCCTCCCAGGCATCGTCGCGTGGCCCGCTCGCTTCATTCCGGCGCGACAATCGTAAGCTTGTCGGTTTATTGGCATTGTCGCGCGGGTCAAGCGCCGAAGCCGAATTGATCCAGCGCCGTGCCCCTCGGCTCGTCAACTGAGGTCGGCCAGTGCTATCGGCTCTGGCCGATATCACTGCGGTTCAGTGAAACGCGGCGCGACAATCGGCTGAAAGCGGTCACCTGGCCATCACGCAGCGAAGCGGAGTCCCTGAATGAACAATGATCTCGCCGGCGTTCTCGTCGTTTCCGTCGAGCAGGCCGTCGCCGCGCCCTATGTCTCGGGACGACTCGCCGATGCCGGTGCGCGGGTGCTGAAGATCGAGCGCCCGGAGGGCGACTTCGCCCGCGGCTATGACAGCTTCGTCCACGGCGAGAGCGCCTATTTCGTCTGGCTCAATCGTGGCAAGGAATCGGTCCGGCTCGACCTCAAGGATGCGACAGATCGCGAACGCCTCGCCGGGCTGATCGGTAAGGCTGATATCTTCATCCAGAATCTCGCCCCCGGCGTCATCTCGCGGCTGGGTTTCGACCCCGACGAATTGCGCGCCCGCTATCCGCGGCTGATCACCTGCTCGATCTCCGGCTATGGCGACGGCGGCCCGCTCGCGCATCTGAAGGCCTACGACCTTCTGGTGCAGGCGGAGACGGGCTTGTCCTCCGTCACCGGCAACGAACACGGGCCGGCGCGCGTCGGCGTTTCGGTTTGCGACATCGCCGCCGGCATGACCGCGCTATCCAGCATCATGCAGGCGCTTTACGCCCGCGAGCGGACCGGCGCCGGGCGGCACATCTCGCTGTCGCTGTTCCACGCCCTCTCTGACTGGATGAACGTTCCCTATCTGCAATATGTCTATGGCGGCCTGACGCCGCCGCGCAACGGCCTCAGCCACCCGACCATCGCGCCTTACGGGGTCTACAAATGCTCCGACGGCCGCGCGATCCTGTTGTCAATCCAGAACGAGCGCGAATGGGTCAATCTCTGCGCCAAGGCGCTGGACCAGCCGGAACTGGCCACCGACGAGCGCTTCTCATCGAACAACCGGCGCGTCGCCAACCGGCCGGCGCTGGAGGCGATCATCCAGGACATCTTCGCGCGCCATGATCGCGACGCCATGGCGGCGCGCCTCGAAGCGGCGCAGATCGCCTATGGCCGGCTCTCCGACATGGAGGATTTGAAGAACCACGCCCAGAACCGGACGGTGACGGTCGATACGCCGTCAGGCCCGGTCACCATGCTGGCGCCGGGCTTCCTCATCGACGACACGCTTCCCGAATTCGGCAAGGTGCCGGCTCTCGGCGAGGACACGGCACGGGTTCTCGCCGAGTTCGGGCTGACCGAACCAGCGTCCGCGAAGGGCTGACGGGGTGAGCCGAAGCGCGAACCGCTGAAGGCGATCGCGCTTCGGGATCAGCTTGCTACCAGTCGGTGCGGTCGGTGGTGAACAGGAAGTCCTCGCCCGGCGCGCCCGAATGGCAGGCGATGCAGCCAGCCTCGGCGTTGCCCTTGGCGACCCGGCCGGCCAGTTCCATCCCCTTCGGGTTCTTGTCCAGCGAACCGTCCGGCAGATATTTGGCGTAGAACCAATCCTTGTTCTCCGCGTCGTAACCGGCCTCGCGCTTGAACATGACCGTGACTGCGCCGAGATGCCCGCCTGGATCGGCCAGAACCTGGTCGGCGGTCACGCCTTCGGGGCCGTAATTGTTCTTAACCACCAGCGAGCCGGCCTGCCCGTCGATCTCGGCGTTGAGATAGAAGGTCTCAAGCATCATGCCGTGCGGGTCGGTGCCGGCATAGGGAAAGGCGTGAATGGCGCCGTCGCCGGCGAGATTCAGCTGTTCCATCGCCGCCCAGACCTTCTGGGCATAGGCGGTGTCTTCTTCCTGGCCAAACGGCGGGGTCTGGGCCTGGGCCACAGCCATGGTCAGCGCCGAGGCGACGACGAGGCTTCCAACCAGCTTCGAACGAAATTTCATGATTTCCTCCACCTTCTTCCGACTCCGAGGCCAATCCCCGAATTTCCTGTCGAACCGTGCGAGTCCGGCCGAGGGCGCCGATGGCTTCGGCGCGGCGAGAAACCTGCACGCTCGATGGTTCTTCGCGGCGGGGGCGGGATTTGTAACGTCCGAGGTGGGGAAAATTAATTCGCCGCACCCGTCACGGGGTGGACGGTCGCCTACGATGCCGAAATCGAACAGCGCGGGAGCGGGGCGCCGCGGGGCTTAAACCGGACCGCACGAAAAAGTGACACGCAACCCCAGCGCTTCGGCGGCATTCCTGGGGACGACGAACCCCAAACGCATCTGACCGAAGGACGATATCATGCGCCACACCACCCCGATTCCAGGCGACAAGGCTCCGAAGCTGGCTGTGGAGGTTCTCGGCGGCCCCGCCTTCGATCTGGCCGCCGATAAGCCCGAAAAGATGTCGCTGGTGTTCTTCTATCGCGGTGTTCATTGCCCGATCTGCAAGACGCAGATGGAAGAACTGAACGATAAGCGCGCCGAGTTCGAGGCGATCGGCGTCTCGGTTCACGCAGTGTCGATGGATTCGAAGGAGCGGGCCGAACGGCAGAAGCAGGAGTGGAAGATCGCCGATCTGCCGATCGGCTACGGTCTGACCGAGGAAAGCGCCCGCGAATGGGGGCTGTTCATTTCCGCCAAGGAGAAGGATTCCGAGCCGGAACGCTTTGCCGAGCCCGGCATCGCGATGATCTATCCCGACGGCACGATCTACGCCCTGCATTTCCAGAGCATTCCCTTCGCCCGCCCGACGCTGGACGGGTTGAAGAAGGGGCTCGGCTTCATCCTCGAAAACGACTATCCGATCCGCGGCAAGCTCGCCGCCTGAGCGACGAAGGCCACCGGCGAAATCGATCGGCGCATGGCGACTATGACCCCGGGGCGAGGCTTTTGCCCCGGGGGTTTTCCAGATAGCGTCCCCGGCGGCCGAGCAACCACGCCGACGAGGGCAGCATGACCGACAGTTCCCCATCCCCGAGCCCGTCCCGCTGGAAGCATGACGGCGTCCGCGTCATCAAGGGCGATCAGCTCGATTCCAACACCGCGCAGACGCCTGGCATGTTTCGCCAGGCGGCGATCAATCATGCCCGCGTCGGGGCGCAGAAGATCTGGGCCGGCACGGTGATCATCGAGCCCGACGCCAAGACCGGCGTCCATCATCACGGGGCGCTGGAAAGCGTCATCTTCGTCTTGCGCGGCAAGGCCCGCATGCGCTGGGGCGAACGGCTGGAATTCGTGGCCGAGGCCGAAGCCGGCGACTTCATCTTCGTGCCGCCTTACGTGCCGCATCAGGAGATCAACGCCGATCCCCAAAATCCGCTCGAATGCGTGCTCGTGCGCTCGGACAACGAGGCGGTCGTTATCAATATCACCGACGTCGATCCGGTCGAGCGGCCGGAGGAGGTTTATTGGGTCGATCCGATCCACCAGCATCCCGGCGGCGGGGCCTGAGCCCGGCATGACGCGGCGGGTCTCCCCAAACAATGCGAGCGAAGGAGCAGGCCATGGCCGATCAAGCTGACCGGGCTTCGCAAGCCGCGTCCGTCCTCGTCTTCGGCTCGCTGAACGTCGATCTGGTCTGCCGGGTCGCGGCGATCGCGCGTCCGGGCGAGACCGTGCTTGCCCCGGATTACGAACAATTGTTCGGCGGCAAGGGCGCCAACCAGGCGGTCGCCGCCGCGCGTGTTCTCGGCGGGGCCAACCGCGTCGCGATGGTCGGCGCGGTCGGAGACGACGAATTGGGCAAAGCGGTTGCCGGCAATCTGGCCAAGGAGGGCATCGACATCGCCGGCCTGCAGACGGCGCCGGCGCGGACCGGCTGCGCCTTCATCAGCATCGACAGCGGCGGCGAGAACGCCATCACGGTGGCGAGCGGCGCCAATGCCCGCCTCGACGCCGCGGCGCTGCCTGACGGGCTGCTCGGCCCGTCCAGCGTGCTCGTGCTGCAGATGGAAACACCGCTGGCCGCCAGCCTCAAAGCGGCGGAGCGAGCCCGCGCCAAGGGCGGGCGCGTGGTGGTCAATCTGGCCCCGGTGCCCGCCCAACTCGATGCCGACGATCTGGCGCGGCTGCTGGCGCCGACCGACTATCTCATCGTCAACGAGAGCGAACTTGCCGCCGCCGCCGGACTGTCCGGAATCGGCGGGGACGAGCCCGGCGCGCTGGCGACGGCTCTCGCCGCCCGCTTCGACCTCGTTGTTATCGCCACGCTGGGAGCCAGGGGCGCGCTGGTCGCCGAGGGCGAAGCCATTCACCCGATTCCGGCGCTGGCGGTCGAGCCGATCGATACGACCGGTGCCGGCGATACCTTCGTCGGGGTGTTCGCCGCGGGTCTCGGCGAGGGGCTGTCGACCGAAGACGCGGCTGAACGCGCGGTCGTCGCGGGGTCGCTCGCCTGTCGCCGGGTCGGGGCTCAATCGGCGATGCCGACGGCGGGTGAAATCGAACAGGCGCTTGCCGGCCGTTGAGCGGGCGCTCTGGCGGGCCGCGGTTCGGGCGTTTATGGTCCGCCTGACCTCATGCCCAAGCAAAGGATGTCGCTTGCGTCGCTGGAACCGCTCTTTGGCCGTCGCTGGTCTTTTCGTCGCGCTGTGCGTGCCGTCCTTCGCCGTTGCCGCGACGGTGCGCGTCGCGGTGGCGGCGAATTTCACCGAGGCCGCCAAGGCGATCGCCGCCGCCTTCGCGGCGAAAACCGGCGATACGGCCGAACTCAGCTTCGGCTCGACCGGCACGCTCTACACGCAGATTTCCCAGAACGCGCCGTTCGCGGTGTTTCTGGCCGCCGACGACGCGCGGCCGAAAAAGGCGGTGGCGGAGAAGCTGGGCGTTCCGGGTACGGTCTTTACCTACGCCATCGGCAAGATCGTGCTCTACAGCACCGATCCGGACCGGGTCACCGGCGCGGAGACGCTGAAAGCTGGGAATTTCGACAGGATCGCCATCGCCAATCCCCTGACCGCCCCCTATGGCGCCGCCGCCGTTGCCGCGATGCGGGCACTCGGCGTCTACGACGCACTGGAGCCGAAGTTGGTCCGGGGCACCAATATCGCGCAGACCTTCCAGTTCGTTCAGACCGGCAATGCCGAACTCGGCTTCGTCGCGCTGGCGCAGGTCGCCGGCAACGAGAGCGGCTCGCTCTGGAAAGTGCCGGCCGATCTTTACCCGCCGATCCGGCAGGATGCGGTGCTGTTGGAAAACGGCAGGGACAGCAAAACCGCGAAGGCGTTTCTGGATTTCCTGAAGGGGCCGGAAGCGGCCGCGATCATTCGCCGGTTCGGCTACGATACGGACGATTGACGGGTGTTCGAAGGCGGCGAAATCCTCAGCGCGGTCGTCCTGACCCTCGAACTCGCGACCGCGACGACGCTGATCCTGTTGCTGATCGGCACGCCGCTCGCCTGGTGGCTGGCGCGATCACGGGCGCGGTGGAAGGAGATCGTCGGCACGCTCGTCGCCCTGCCGCTGGTGCTGCCGCCGACCGTCCTCGGCTTCTATCTTCTCCTCGCGCTCGGGCCGGACGGTCTCGGCGGGCTTCTCGGCGTGAGAACGCTCGCCTTCAGTTTCGAGGGGCTGGTGATCGGTTCGGTCGTCTATTCCATGCCCTTCGTCGTGCAGCCGATCCGCAATGCCTTCGAGGCGATCGGCGAGCGCCCGCTGGAGGTCGCCGCGACGCTGCGTGCCGGGCCGCTCGACCGGTTCCTGACCGTGGCGCTGCCGCTGGCGCGGCCGGGTTTCCTCACCGGCGCTGTGCTCGGATTCGCCCACACCGTCGGCGAATTCGGCGTCGTCCTGATGATCGGCGGCGGCATTCCCGGCGAGACCAAGGTGCTGTCGGTCGCGATCTATGATTACGTCGAGACGCTGCGCTGGACCGAGGCGCATATCCTCGCCGGCGGCATGCTGGTGTTTTCCTTCCTCGTCATCCTGACCATGACGCTGATCGGCCGGCGGATGGGGCAGCCGCAGCCGTGACGATTCATGATCGCTCCAAAGCGGATACGGCCCGCATCGATATCTCCCTCGCGGGCCGGCTCGGGCAGTTCGCGCTCGACGTCGTTTTCGATCTGCCGGCCTCCGGCGTCACCGCCCTGTTCGGCCCATCCGGCTCGGGCAAGACCTCGGTGCTCCGGGCCATCGCCGGGCTCACCCGGCTTACGGGCCGCGTCGTGGTCGGCTCCGAGACCTGGCAGGATGCCCGAACCTTTCGCCCGCCGCACCGGCGCGAGATCGGCTACGTCTTCCAGGAAGCGAGCCTGTTTGCCCATCTGACGGTCGCCAACAACCTCGTCTACGGTGCGCGGCGCAGTGTCGGTGGCCTCGATGAAGGGCGGTTTGCCGAGATCGTCGGCCTGCTCGGCCTCCGTCCGCTGCTCGACCGCTCACCGACGACGCTATCCGGCGGCGAACGGCAGCGCGTCGCGCTCGGCCGCGCGATCCTGTCGCGGCCACGCCTGTTGTTGATGGACGAGCCGCTGGCGGCCCTCGATCGCATGGCGAAGGACGAGATCCTGCCATATTTCGAGGCGCTGCACGACCGGCTGCGAATCCCGATCCTCTATATCAGCCACGATATCTCCGAGGTCGAGCGTCTCGCCGACCGGATCGTCGTGCTCGAAGCCGGCCGGGTCCGCGCCAGCGGCCCGCTCAACATGGCGCTGACCGACGCCGGTCTCGGCTTCGTGCGCGATCCGCACGCGGCCTCGGTGCTGCCGGCGCGGGTGGTGGCGTTTGACGCGGCGGACGCGCTGACCGAACTCGATCTCGGCGGCCAGCGGGTGTTCGTCGACGGCTGCGGGCCGGACGACATCGGCGGGCTGCGGCGCCTGCGCATCGAGGCCAGCGACGTCAGCCTGTCGCGCGAGGTCCCGACCCTTTCGACCATCCTCAACATGCTTGCGGTGCGGATCGTCGCGGTCGAGCCGACCGCCGCGGCCGCCAGCCTGGCTTTCGTGCTCGCCCTCGACGGGGCGCCGGAGATGAGTTTCGTCGCCAAGGTGACACGCCGCTCGGCGGCGCGGCTGGGCCTTTCCGTCGGCGACCAACTCTTTGCCCAAATCAAGTCGGTGTCGCTGGCCACCGCGCCATCGCTTGGAAAATGAGGGTTTTCCTCAGCGGATGTTTGCGGCCCTTGCCGGGGGCGTGACCGGACGGTCGGCGTCGGGATACCAATAGCGGGCGTCTGCCGCGCCCCGGTCGATCAGCACGAAATTGTTGGCGAAGACCCGGTAGGGATGGCTCCATTCGCCGTCCGGCCATTGCACTCGCACTTCGGCGCGCTCGGCGGTGCCGAGGCCGACATGGACGAAGCCGGACGTGCCTGAGGCATGGCCGCCGCCGACCTGAACCGTGCGGTTGATGGTCTTCGTGCCGACGCGGACCGCGAGCTTCGCGCCGAGCGCCGTCCGGTTGACGTCCTTCTGGCCGAGCGCGATCTCAAGAAAATTGCCCAGCGGCCGTTGGCCGAAATTGCTCTTCGCCCCGAGATTGCGGAACAGGCTCGCCGGATCGCCGCGATTGACCACAAGGAGGTCGAGCGCGCCGTCGAGGTTGAAATCGCTGATCAGCGCCCCGCGCCCCTTGGTCGGCAAAGCGATGCCCGCTTCGCCGCCGCGCTCGGTGAAGCGGCTGTTAAAGCCGCCCATCAGGAGATTGTCCGGATCATAGGCGGCGAAATCCGGCATCGCCTCGACATTGCCCTTGGCGATGAAGAGGTCGAGGGCGGTGTCGTTGTTGAAATCGGCGAAGCCCGCGTGCCAGCCGGTCGACGGCTTGCCTGCGTCGTCCTTGTAGGGACGGTGGGCGGTGGCGCCGCGCTCATAGGCCTCGTCGCGATAGGTCGGGGCGTCCTCGAATTCGCGGTCGAGGAATTGCAGCTTGGTGTCGCCCATCGAGGTCAGGGCATATTCGGGCGTGCCGTCGCCGTCGATGTCGCCCTCGGCGATGCCCATGCCCCAGATGGTCAAATGTTGCCAGCCATCAGCCTTGCGATAGGGGCGCGGCGCCCGGCCGGGCTCGACGCGCCACAGCTGTTCCTCGCCGCCGCGATAATACTGCCGGTCGTTGGTGATCCTGAGCGCTGGCTCGCCGGAGCGGTTCCAGTCGGTAAACAGCATCGACAGCGCGCAATAGCCCGGCGTCAGTGCCGTCGGGTCCGAATAGTCCGGCGCCTCGCCCTCGCTCGGACGCAGCAGGACGTTGTCGGCGCAGGTGCCCCAGGGCGCGCCCGGCGCGGCGCGGTCGACATAATTGCCGAAGGCGAGCGTCGGAAACCGCGCGCCTGGCTCGACGATCGCCGAAAACGCCGTCGTCCAGGCGCGGCCACCATCGAACTTCCAGTCGAAATTCGTCTTGTCGAAACGGCAGTCGGGGCCGCCCTTCAAGAGGATGTTGGCGCCGACCCGCAAGAGCACGAGATCCTCGCGGCCGTCCTGGTCGATGTCGAGCGGATAGGCGCCGGTGACGTTCTGAAGGTCTTTCGGATCGATATCCTGGGCGCGCTTTTCGAAGGCGAGCGACCCGCCGGCCCCGGATCGGTTGACGTAGAACGCGCTCTCGCCCTTGCCCCCTGCCAGGAAGACGTCCGGGAAGCGGTCGCCGTTGCAGTCGAAGGCCGCGCCGCCACCGCCGACGAAGAACTCCCACGGCCCGCCATAGACATGGGCGATGCCGGCGGCCTTCGCCTCTTCCTGAAACACCGGCGTATCGCCGGCGAAGGGGAGTGCCGGGCTTTCCTGGGCGCGGCCGGGGAAGGCGAGGAGACACCCGACGAGGATGCTCGCAAGGCGATTTACCGAGGGCCAGAGGCGGCGGCTCATTCGTCGATCCTCAGTGTTTTCAGCCAGGCGATCAGTGCCGAGCGCTCGGCTTCCGGCAGGTCGCGATAGGCTTTGGCGCTGTCGCTCGCCCCGCCACCATGGGCGCGGATCACCTCGTCCAGCGTCGTCATGTCGCCGCGATGCCCGTAGGGGCTCGTGTCGGCGATCCCCCACAATTCGGCGGTCATGAACACGTCACGCTCGACGAAACGCTGGGCGAGCGTCTCGTTGCCGAGCGCGGCGGTTATGGTGTCGGCGATGCGGTGGCGTTTCAGATCGCCGAACAGTGGCACGAGAATCTCACCCTTGGCGTTGCGCGGCAGGCTTTTGGCCCAATCGAGCAATGCGAGATCGTAGACCGCCGGCGTTGCCACGTCGCCCTGGCGCAGCGTGCCGGCCATATCGACCGGGCCGGGGTCGGCGAAGGCAAGGCTTTGCAGCGGCAGGGACGGGCGGTGGCAGCTCTCGCAGCCGAGATCGGCGAAGCGCTGTCGGCCGATCGCGGCGGCCTTTTGCCATGCCGGATCGCCCGGCGCGGTCTCGCGCGGCGGCGGCAGGCTCGCCTGAAAGGCGACCAGCGCCGAAACCTCGCCCGTGCCGATCTCGTCGGCAACGCCGTCGCCGTCGAAATCCGCCGTCCCGGTCCAGCGGGCGCCCCAGCGCTCGTCGGGCTGCATGCCGTGATGATGATTGAGCGCGTTGACGGTGAACTGACGCAGCGACGTCATGACGCCTTTCTGGGTAAAAGGCCGCACCACGAGATCTGCGTCGACGCCGTCGAGCTCGGCGAGGTCGATCGCGCCGTCGGGCAGCGCCGTGATCCGGCCGAAGGAGACACCCTTCGAGGCAAGGTCCTTGCGCACCGGCTCGCCCGAGGCGCGCGCCTTTCTCAGCGCCTCCGCCCGCGCGGCGACAAGGTCGGCGGTCATCTCACGGGCGAGAAGCTCGACAAGGCCGGCGCCGAACAGATGATTGGTGCCGCGTTCGTTGGAAAATTGCGGATCGAGCGTGTCGAAATCGGCGCTTTCGAAGCCTTCGGAGACGAAGACATTGGTGACGAAGCCGCCGGCGCCGCCGGTGACGGGCTCGTTGTGGCAGGAGGCGCAGGCATTGGCATCCGGCCCGGCGAGCCGCTGGAACGCCTGTTCGGCCGGACGGCGGGAGGCGGTCGGGACGATCGCCTGGGTGGCGTGCGGCCGGCCGGCGCCGTCGAGGATGGTGAACCGCGCCTCGAACAAGTCGCGCCCCTTTCGCGCCAGGTCGCGCAGGGCCTCGGCGGACAAGGGGCCGGCCAGGCTCGCCGGATCGACCCGCTGCTTGATCGCGGTTTCGCGCCAGGCCGGTTCTTGCGCCAGGGCGGGGAGGGCCAAGGCGGCGGTCAGGCCCGCGGCGAGGATCGCGCGTCGCATCAGGCGGCCTCCCTCGTTTCGGCGTTGCCGGCACGGGCAAATTCATCGTCGCATGCCGCCAGCCCCTTGGCGGTGGCGGCCCCGAAGATCAGTTCATCGACGTCGTCCGCGAGTGAGAAGGCAATGTCGGCGCCGACCCCGTCGATGGCGCTGTCGCGGATGCCGGCGCGGATCGCCGGCTCCAGCAAGTCCATCGCGTGGGCGCCGGAGCCGGTGAAGACGACCGGCAAGGGGTCGACCAGCGTGAACATGCGCCCGAGACCGTAACCGATTGCGGTGCCCGCCTCGGCGAAGGCCCGCGTTGCGGCGGGCTCGCCCGATCGGGCCTGGGCGGCGAGATCGTGCATATCGGCATCGCTGACCCGGCCCGCCGAGATTTCGTCCGTCCGTCCGTTCGCGCACCGCCAGATCGCATAGTCGCCGGCATAGGCCTCGATGCAGCCGCGATTGCCGCAGCGACAGAGGGCGCCGCCGGGAATGTGATTGATATGGCCGAACTCGACCGCCGAGGAGCGCTGACCCCGAAAGGTCGTGCCGCCCAGCCGCAGTCCCATGCCGACACCGACGCCGATGAACAGCGTGGCGAAATCGCGATGGGCGAAATCCGGTTTCCAGCGGAACGCCTCGGGCATCAGCGAACAGTCGTTGAAGACGCCGACGGGCACCCCGGTCAGGGCGGTGAGCGGGCCGGCGATGTCGAGGTCACGGGCTTTCAGGGCGGGCGACCAGAGAATGCGCCGGGCGTTGCCGTCGGTTTTTCCCTGGACCGCGACGACGAGGTTTCGCGGCATCGTGTTTCCCGCCAATCCGAGCGTTGCTTCGCCGAGTAACGTGGCCAGAAGCCGCACGATATCGCCCTCGCCGAAACCGGAAATGTCACACTCCCGTCGGGCCTCTCCAAGCAGGTCGCCGCGATAGTCGCAGATCCGAACGACCACCTCGCCGACGGCGATTTTCGCGACCGCGACGCTGGCGGCCGAACCACCCAGCGCCAGGTTCCGGCCCGGCCGACCGCGGCGCGCGGCGGGGCCGTCTTCTTCGATCTCGACGATCAGCCCGGCGCGCAGCAGCGCCGTCGCAATGGCGGAGGCGGCGGAGACCGACAGGCCGGTGGCCGCGCTCATCGCCTTGCGTGTCGAGATCGGCGTCCGCCGCAGATGGTCGATGACGGCGCGCCGATTATGCGCGCGCACGTCGTCCGCATCGGTTTTCGCGAGCATTTTCCTGCCTGTCCTCCCAGCCGCGCCTCCGCTCTTTCAGTCGGATCGCGCGGTCCCTTGAATGGCACGTTGACACGGATGGGATTTGCTGTCACGATTTTTTACGAGGCTTGGAAAAAGTCTCGACCGGTCGGGAGAACGGTCCGGTCGGTCTGATCGTGGGGCGCCGATGCGCCGGGAGGATTTCATGAAAATTCTGAAGCTCGCGCTTGCCGGCGCGGTGTTCTCGATGGCTGCCGTGGGCGCGGTTTCCGCGCAGGAAGGCAAGACCGTCGGCGTGTCCTGGTCGAACTTCCAGGAAGAGCGCTGGAAGACCGATGAGGCGGCCATCAAGGCAGCGCTGGAAGCCGCCGGCGCCAGCTACATCTCGGCCGACGCCCAGTCGTCGGCTTCCAAGCAACTGACCGACGTCGAGTCGCTGATTTCGCAGGGCGCCGATGCCCTGATCATCCTGGCGCAGGATTCCGACGCCATCGCGCCGGCCGTCGAAAGCGCCGTCAACAACGGCATTCCGGTGGTCGGCTATGATCGCCTGATCGAGAACCAGGACGCCTTCTACATCACCTTCGACAACAAGGAAGTCGGCCGCATCCAGGCCCGCGAGGTGCAGAAGGTGCAGCCGGAAGGCAATTACGCCTTCATCAAGGGTTCGTCGTCCGATCCCAACGCGGACTTCCTGTTCTCCGGCCAGATGGAAGTGCTCAAGGACGCCATCGACGCGGGCAAGATCAAGAATGTCGGCGAGGCCTATACCGACGCCTGGCTGCCGGCCAATGCCCAGCAGAACATGGAACAGATCCTGACCGCCAACAACAACGAAGTCGACGCGGTCGTCGCCTCCAACGACGGCACCGCCGGCGGCGCCGTCGCGGCGCTCGAGGCGCAAGGGTTGGCCGGTTCCGTTCCGGTCTCCGGCCAGGACGCCGACCACGCCGCCTTGAACCGCATCGCCCGCGGCTCCCAGACCGTCTCGGTCTGGAAGGACTCCCGCGAACTCGGCAAGCGGGCGGCGGAAATCGCGCTCGACCTCGCGAACGGGACGGCGATGAACGAGGTCGCGGACGTCGAGGCGTTCAGTGGCGGGCCGAAGGGTATCGAGATGCAGTCGATCTTTCTCAAGCCCGTCGCGATCACCAAGGACAACCTCGACACGATCATCGATGCCGGCTGGGTGTCGAAGGACGTCGTCTGCCAGGGTGTCGAAGCCGGCTCGACTCCGGCCTGCGGCTAAAACGAGATATGGCCGCTGCCCGCGAGGGCGGCGGCCACTCCGATCCATTTGAAGGATCGTTCAAAGGCGCCCGGCAAAGCCGCGCCAGGCTTTCTATCCAGCGTAATTCGTTGCACAGTTCGGCAGAGCCGAGCGCTCGACGCGCCCTGACGGGTCGATGAGCCGCTGGGCCAGGGAGGCGGCCATGAGTCAAGCGGCATCGGGGACGACAGCCGGGGCGGCGGCAACGCCGGGCGGCGGCGGCCTCAAGGGCTTCATCCGCGCCACCGAGGTCGACACGCGCATGCTCGGCATGGTCGGCGCGCTGCTGGTCATCTGGCTGGTCTTCCACGTTCTGTCCGGCGGCATTTTCCTGACGCCCCGCAACTTGTGGAATCTCACGGTCCAGACCTCGTCGATCGCGGTGATGGCGACCGGCATGGTGCTGGTCATCGTCACCCGCAACATCGATCTGTCGGTCGGCTCGATCCTCGGCTTCACCGGCATGGCGATGGCGGCGCTGCAGGCGCAGATCCTGCCGGGCCTCCTCGGGTTCGACAGCTCCTTCGTCTGGATCATCACCCTTCTCGGTGGCGTTCTCGTCGGCGTCGTGATCGGCGGCCTGCAAGGCTATGTCATCGCTTATCTCAGTGTTCCCGCCTTCATCGTCACCCTTGGCGGCCTCCTAGTCTGGCGTGGCGGTGCCTGGTGGCTGACCTCCGGCCGCACGGTCGCGCCGCTCGACGACACGTTCCGGCTGATGGGCGGCGGTGCCACCGGTTCGCTCGGCGAGACCTGGACCTGGGTGCTGGCTCTCGTCGCCTGTGTGGCGGTGGCCGTCTCGCTGGTGCTCGCGCGGCGGCGACGCCTCAGCTTCGGCTTCCCGCTCCGGCCGATCTGGGCGGAGGCGACGATCGGCGCGATCACCTTCGTGGCGATCATCGGCGCCGCCGCCATCGTCAATGCCTATAAATGGCCGTCGGCGATCGCCCGGCGCTACGCCACCGCCAACGGCATCGAAATGCCCGAGGGCGGTTTGCAGATCGGCTACGGCGTCGCCGTGCCGGTGCTGCTCGCCATCGTCGTCGGCATCGTCATGACCTTCGTCGCGCGCCGCACCCGCTTCGGTCGCTATGTCTTCGCCATCGGCGGCAACCCGGAGGCGGCCGAGCTTGCCGGTATCAACACCCGCTGGGTGCTGATGAAGGTGTTCATGCTGATGGGCGCTCTCGCAGCCCTCGGCGCGGCGATTTCCACCGCCCGCCTCAACGCCGCCACCAACGCCCTCGGCACGCTCGACGAGCTCTATGTCATCGCCGCGGCGGTGATCGGCGGCACCTCGCTCGCCGGCGGCGCCGGCACGATCATCGGCGCGATGCTCGGGGCTCTCGTCATGCAGTCGCTGCAATCGGGCATGGTGCTCTTGGGCGTCGACTCGCCGCTGCAGTCGATCGTCGTCGGCATCGTTCTCGTCATCGCCGTCTGGATCGACACCACCTACCGCAGGAGGGCCGCATGAGCACGACGATGGAGGCCATCACCGACCACGGCCCCGGCCACGCCGGCGCCGTCGACCGCAGCGGGCCGGCGCTGATCGATATGCGCGACATCTCGATCGCCTTCGGCGGCATTCACGCGGTCGAAGGCGCCTCGGTCGACCTTTATCCCGGCGAGGTCGTGGCGCTGCTTGGCCACAACGGCGCCGGCAAGTCGACGTTGATCAAGATCCTCTCCGGCGCCTACAAGCGCGATGCCGGCACGATCCATGTGCGCGGCGAGGAGGCCGCGATCTCCAACCCGCGCGACGCCAAGGCCTATGGCATCGAGACGATCTACCAGACGCTGGCGCTGGCCGACAATGTCGACGCCGCCGCCAACCTCTTCCTCGGCCGCGAGATCCTGACCGCTTGGGGCACGCTCGACGACGCGGCGATGGAGGCCGAGGCCCGCAAGGTGATGGGCCGGCTCAATCCGAATTTCCGCCGCTTCAAGGAGCCGGTGAAGGCGCTCTCCGGCGGCCAGCGCCAGTCCGTCGCGATCGCCAGGGCGATCCTCTTCAACGCCAAGATCCTAATCATGGACGAGCCGACCGCCGCGCTCGGGCCGCAGGAAACCGCTCAGGTCGGCGAACTGATCAAGGAATTGAAGAAGGACGGCATCGGCATCTTCCTGATCAGTCACGACATCCACGACGTCTTCGATCTCGCCGACCGGGTGATCGTCATGAAGAACGGCCAGATCGTCGGCGGCGCCAAGACCGGCGACGTCACCAAGGACGAAGTGCTCGGCATGATCATCCTCGGCAAGTGCCCGCCCGGCGCGACGCCCGGACCCGGCGCGATGGTGGAGTGACGTAGGACACCATTCGTCTGAGGCCTTGATCCCGACCGTCCCGCTCCCTTAACGATAGCGTCCTGACGTCCGCGTTGGATGGCCGGCCGCGACCCGTGAGGGCAGCCGCCATTCGGCGCTTTCTCCAACGACGGAACCCGCCATGGCCAATCTCGACAGCGTGCTCGCCTGCCTCGACCTCAATCTCGACCGCGCGCTCGGGCGCCTCACCGACCTTCTGAAGATCCCGTCGATCTCGACCGATCCGGCCTATGCCGCAGACTGCCGGCGGGCGGCGGAGTATCTGGCCGGCGATTTGGACGCGATCGGCTTTGACGCCTCGGTGCGCGACACGGACGGCCATCCGATGGTCGTCGCCCATCACGACGGGCCTTCCGGCGCTCCGCATGTGTTGTTCTACGGCCATTACGACGTGCAGCCGGTCGACCCGCTGGAATTGTGGGAGAGCCCGCCCTTCGAGCCGACGATCCGGGAGATGCCCGACGGCACCAAGCGAATCGTGGCGCGCGGCTCGGCCGACGACAAGGGCCAGCTGATGACCTTCATCGAGGCCTGCCGGGCCTACAAGGCCGAGACCGGCGGGTTGCCCTGCAAGGTGACGATCTTCCTGGAGGGGGAGGAGGAATCCGGCTCGCCCTCGCTCCACCCCTTCCTCGACGCCAACCGGGCGGAACTCTCCGCCGACGTCGCGCTGGTCTGCGACACCAATATGTGGGACCGCCAGACGCCGGCGATCTCGACCGGCCTGCGCGGCCTCGTCGGCGAAGAAGTGACGATCAAGGCGGCCAGCCGTGACCTCCATTCGGGTTATTTCGGTGGCGCCGCGCAGAACCCGATCCGTGTGCTGGCGAAAATCCTCGCCGATATCCACGATGCTGACGGCCGCGTCACGATCCCCGGTTTCTACGACGGCGTCGACGAACTGCCGGACGAGGTTCGCGCGATCTGGGACGACCTCGATTTTTCCGAGACGGATTTCCTCGGCCAGGTCGGCCTGTCGATGCCGGCCGGCGAAAAGGGCCGCACGGTGCTGGAGCAGGTCTGGGCCCGGCCGACCGCCGAGTTCAACGGCATCTCCGGCGGCTATACCGGGGAGGGCTTCAAAACCGTGATTGCCGCCGAGGCGAGCGCGAAAGTTTCGTTCCGGCTGGTGTTCCGTCAGGACCCGGAAAAGCTCCGCGCCGCCTTCCGTGAATTCGTCACGTCCCGCCTGCCGGCCGATTGCACGGCGGAATTTTCGCCGCATGGCGGCTCGCCGGCGATCCAGCTGCCGTTCGATTCGCCCTGGCTCGAAAAGGCGCGGGCCGCCTTGTCGGACGAATGGCCGAACAAGGCGGTGATGATCGGCATGGGCGGCTCGATCCCGGTGGTCGGCGAGCTCAAGGACCGGCTCGGCATGGAATCGCTGCTGATCGGCTTCGGCTGCGGCGACGACCGCATCCATTCGCCGAACGAGAAATACGAGATGTCCTCGTTCCACAAGGGCCAGCGCTCCTGGGCGCGGGTGCTGGCGGCGCTTGGCGGGGCGGCGGGTTAACGAGCCGTTAACCGATCGCGGATAACTTTATCGATCACGGGGATACCGCAGTCGCGGAGCGCATCGCTCCATGTGACGAGCGGGAAACAGATGAAGGGCGCGGCGCCGAGGGGGCTGCCGCGCCCTTCCTTCATTGCGGGAAGGCGATTGACCGGACGCGACCCGACCGGCGGATCGCCATCCGGTTTATGACGGCATCAGCACCGAGCCGATGACATAGACGGTGCCGTTCGACTGCGGAACGTCCTGCTGCTGGATCGCCGCGCTGTTGCCCTTGGCGTCGACGATGGTCAGCTGACCACCCTTTTCGTGAATGGTCAGCTTGGCGCCCTCGACCGTCGTGAAGGTTGCGGTCCCGTTGCCCTTTTTCAGGTCGGCCTTCAATTCCGTGGCGGTGATATCGCCGGGCACGACGTGATAGGTGAGGATCTTCTTCAGCTCTGCCTTTTTCGCCGGCTTCATGAGGTCGGCGACCGTTGCCTTCGGAAGCTTGGCAAAGGCGTCGTCGGTCGGCGCGAAGACGGTGAATGGACCCTTGCCCGAAAGGGTGGTTGCCAGATCCGCTTCCTTGACCGCCGAAACCAGCCTTGTCAGGTCCTTGGCGGCGGACGCATTTTCGACGATGGTCTTAGTCGGGTCCATCTGGGCGCCGCCGACCGTCGGAAGCTTGCTTGTCGCGGCGGCGCGGCTTGCGGTCGCGCCCTTCGCCGCCGAGGAGGCGGCCACTTTCATGGGTTGCGCATGGGGCGCCGCTTGCGCGGTGGCACCATAGTTGGCGGCCATGGTCGTCCCAGCGGTCATGACCAAGGATGCAGCGGCGCCAAGCACCGCCATGCGAGATGCACGGTTCATTTTGGATACTCCCAAGTAAATCGGGGCTCACGACCTCCGACATTCCAATAACCTGCGCAGGTATTGTTCTGTTGCATGAATTCTGCTTCATGAACTGCTTTTAACTTTGGTAATGTTTGGCGCGGCATTGCGCCGCTGTGGTTGTCCTGCAACGGCGGCGGCGGAAACCGCGCCGGGACGCGTGAAACCGGCTCAAAATCATTGCCGATCGCCGGATATCCGGTATGAACGAGGGGCATAACGTGCCCGGCGCCAAGCGGCGGAATGAGGTGCGAATGGCTGGAGTATCAGGACATGATCGTGCGTATCGGCGCCCTGGCGCTCGCCCTTGTTTTCGGCTCGAGCCTCGCCGCCACGGCCGCCGACCACGTCGCCGGCCCCTACGATCCGAACCCGGCGCCGCTGGCCCCGTCCGCCTATGACTATGGCGACGCGGACTTCGTCTTCGAACTCGGCATTTCCGGCTTCGTCTCGCCGGAATACGAAGGCTCGAACGAATATCAGATCACGCCGGTGCCGATCGTCAGTATCGAATATCTGAGCATTCCCGGCATCGGCGCCTTCGGTGGCAAGGATGGTCGCGGTTTCTCGATCGGTCCGTCCTTCGGTTACACCGGCGAGCGCAAA
Source organism: Aurantimonas coralicida (assembly GCA_011050685.1). Taxonomy (GTDB): domain Bacteria; phylum Pseudomonadota; class Alphaproteobacteria; order Rhizobiales; family Rhizobiaceae; genus Aurantimonas; species Aurantimonas coralicida_A. The sequence continues at coordinate 16,522 of DRFF01000134.1, read as the reverse complement.
GCCTCCGATTTCCCCGAACTCACCGGACTGAACGATGTCGACGCCACCTACGAGCTGGGCCTCAAGGCCAGCTATGAATGGGAGAACGCCGAGATCTATGGCGCTGCGCGCTACGCCTTCGGTGGCGGCGAGGGCCTCGTCGGTGACATCGGCGCCAATCTGATCGTGCGGCCGACCGAGCGGATCATCCTCAAGGCGGGTCCGACCGCGAGCTTTGCCTCCAGCGACTATATGGACGCCTATTTCGGGGTCACGACGTCGGAAGCCTTTGCCTCCGGCGGCCGGTTCACCACCTATGCGCCCGAAGGCGGATTCAAGAGCGTCGGCGTCGCGGCCTCGGCGCGCTACGAGGTGGTCCCCGACTGGTTCCTCAATGCCGACGCCTCCTATGAGCGGTTGGTCGGCGACGCCAAGGATTCGCCGATCGTCAAAGCCGGCGATGAGAACCAGTACACCTTCGGTCTCGGCATCTCGCGCCGCTTCTCGCTCGACCTGTTCTAAAGCGTCGTGCGTCCATTCGGACGCACGAAGGACGCTCTAACAGTTTGATTGGGCGTCGGAATGATCCAAAATCCGGATTCCGTTTTCGGTTCGATGCTCCAAGGTTCCGGGACGCCGACGCTGGCGCCCGAGCCCGCCTTCAATTGCTTAACGCCCCGTTAAATCGCCGCAATTAGACTGCATTCCCGCTGGTAAGGGGATGATTGAGGGTGGGCCGTCGCCGTGGCGGCATGCTCTTCGCCGAAAGGGCTTTGGGCTAAATGGCACGACGGCACGAGCGTATCGAACCGACCTTCGACGGGCCGGAAGGCGACGACGATTTCCACGTCAGCGCCGACGACAGAGCCGTGCCGATGGCGACCAACGACGCGCGCCGCAAGCTTCGCGACAAGTCCACCCGTGCCAAAACCCGCACGGCCAAGCCGGCTTCGACCGCGCGGCGGTCGAAAGGCGGTGGTTCCGGCGGATCGGGAGGCGGACGGCGCCGGCGCGGCTTCCTCGGCCACATCTTCCGGCTGTTCCTGATGCTCGGCCTCGTCGGCGGTCTCGCGGTCGCCGCGGTGGTCGGGTATTTCGCCGTCAAGCTGCCGCAGGAAGCCTGGGCGATCCCGGATCGCCCGCCGAACGTCAAAATCGTTTCGGTCGGCGGCGAACTTATGGCCAATCGCGGCCTGACCGGCGGCAAGGCGGTCTCGCTCGACGAAGTCAGTCCGTATATCCCGCAGGCGGTGATCGCCATCGAGGATCGGCGCTTCTACGAGCATTGGGGCATCGACCCGGTCGGTATCGTCCGCGCCTTCAACGAGAATTTGGCGGCGGGCGAAACGGTGCAGGGCGGCTCCACCCTGACCCAGCAGCTGGCCAAGAACATCTTCCTGAATCCGGAACAGACCATTCAGCGCAAGATCCAGGAGGCGATCCTGGCGCTGTGGCTGGAGACCAAGTTCACCAAGAACCAAATCCTCGAAATGTACCTCAACCGGGTCTATTTCGGCTCGGGCGCGACCGGCGTCGAGGCGGCCGCGCGGCGCTATTTCAACAAAACGGCTTCCGAGGTCGATCTGGGTGAGGCGGCGCTTCTCGCCGGGCTGTTGAAGGCGCCGTCGCGTCTGTCGCCCGCCCGCGATCCGGCTGCAGCCAAGGCGCGCGCCGAGGTGGTGCTGGGGGCGATGCGCTCGGCGGGCTTCATCGGCGAGGCCGAATATGCGGCCGCCAAGGCGCAGCAGCCGACCACCGCCAAGAGCTACTGGACCGGCGCCGAGCACTATGCCGCCGACCTCGTCATGCGGGACATTCGCGATCTCGTTGGTGACGTGACCGAGGACGTCATCGCCGAGACGACGATCGATCTCGGACTCGAAAGGACTGCCGAGAAGGTCATCCGTCAGACCGTCGACGGCGCCAAGCAGAATGTCTCGCAAGGCGCGCTCGTCGCCGTCGACGGCACCGGCGCGATCCGCGCCATGGTCGGTGGCCGCGACTACGCCCAGAGCCAGTTCAACCGCGCCGTCGACGCCAAGCGGCAGCCGGGCTCATCGTTCAAGCCCTTCGTCTATGAAACGGCGCTTGAAAACGGCTGGCGTCCCGAGACGGTGATCGACGACGCGCCGGTCCAGATCGGCAATTGGACGCCCCAGAACTACGACAATCGCTATCGTGGCCCGGTCACCGTCGCCGACGCGCTCCGCCAGTCGCTGAACACGGTCGCGGCGCGGCTGGTGGACAATGTCGGCGCTCCGGCGGTGATCGAGACAGCCAAGCGCATGGGTATCGAGTCGCCGATGGTCGACAATGCCTCGATCGCGCTCGGAACCTCGGAAGTCTCGCTGCTGGAACTCACCGGCGCCTTTGCGCCCTTCGCTAATGGCGGCTATCGGGCGACTCCGCACCTCGTCAACCGCATCACCACGGAGAGCGGCAAAGTGCTATGGGAGCGCGGCGCCGAGGTTCCGCCGATCATCGTCTCCGCCGACATTGTCGGGATGATGAACGCGATGCTCACCCGCGTCGTCACCGGCGGCACCGGCCGCAAGGCGGCGATCGAGGGATGGCAGGCCGCCGGCAAGACCGGTACGACCCAGGATTACAAGGACGCATGGTTCCTCGGCTACACGGCTAATTTGACGACCGGCGTCTGGCTCGGCAACGACAACGGCGCCAAGATGCAGAAGGTCACCGGCGGGTCGTTGCCCGCGCAGGCCTGGCACGATTTCATGACCGCCGCCCATGAAGGCTTGCCGGCCGTGCCGCTGCCCGGCGACTACCGGATCGGCGAGGCGGAAGCACCGCTCACCGCGGACAGTGGTTATGGTGAGGACCGCTATTACGATTCCGAGATGCCGGCCGGCGAGGATCAATATTACAATCAGGCCGGCGCGCCGCTTCCGCCCGCCGACGTCGGCGGGCAGGGTGTCGTCATTTATGACGGACCGCCGCCGCCGGGCGTGACGGTGGAAGGCCGCGTCAATCCCGGCCGAGCAAGCGACAGTTCGTTGTTCCGGCGTTTGTTCGGCGGCTGACGGCCGTTCTCGACCAGCGTCCGCAGCCACTGCCCCATCAGTTCCAGACTTCCAGGCTCAGCCAAAAACGGCCGGCGGGTCCGACAAAGCCACACGGATGCCTTGGCGTGGCTCGTCGCTGCTTCCGCTTTGGCGGCTGGTAGACCGCTGGCGCCAAGGGGGTGGCGGCTGCGGCGGCGGGCGATTAAACGCTGGCTCCATGCCCTGCGGTGAAATGTCACTCTTTCTGTCAACGGAGTGGAAGGAATTTGCTGGCACGCTAAGGAATTGAATTTAAACAGGAGATAGGCGTGAAGCCGCTGCGCGGACTGATCCGACGCTTTGCCGGGAACCGGGATGGCACCATTGCCATCATCGGGGCGCTGGTGCTGCCCGCGGCGGTCGGCATGATGGCCATTGGCGTGGAAGCCTCGATGTGGCGCGCCCGGCAGGTGAAGCTCACGACGGTGACCGACGCCGTCGCCTATTCCTCTGCCCTGCTCAGGAAAGACGGTGTCGGTCTCGACACAGTGCGGCAACGTGCCGGCGCGCAAGCCATTCTGGCGGGGTTTCCGGCCGATACTGTCACGGTTGATGTCGATTTCGATGCCGCCGGCAAGACCAATGTCCGCATTTCCGAAAAGCAGCAGCGCTATTTCTCGCTGGTTTTCGGAAATGCGGACATCGACATCGCCAAGAGCGCGGTGGCGGAAGCCACCGCTGGCTCCTCCGCCTGCCTCGTCGCGCTCAATCAAACTGGGCCGGCTTTGTCGTTCGGCGGTAACGGTCAGGTGCGTCTGCGCAACTGCGTCGCCGCGTCGAATTCGCGCGCGACGAACTCGATCTACCGATTCGGCTCCGCCTCGCTCGATATGGAATGTCTGGTCACCGTCGGCGGTATCCAGGGCGTGAACCCGGACCAGACGGCGTGCGAGGCAGAGCAGACTGGCATCGCCCCGATCCCCGACCCGCTGGCTTTCGTGGCTACGCCGATGGTGACGGGAACATGCTCGGCGACCGTATCCGGCGCCAGGAAGAACTCCGTTAAAACCTTTAGCCCAGGCCGCTGCTCGGCCTCGGATTTTTCAGGAACCGTGCGCCTCAAGCCCGGCACCTACGTGTTTTCCAGCGATCTCAAGCTGAATTCTGGCACCGAGGTCACTGGCGACGGGGTGACGCTGGTCTTCGAGAAGAACGCCAGCCTCTCCATCAACGGTCATGCCCGGGTCGAGCTGACGGCCCCGAAGACCGGGCCACTCAAGGATATCCTGCTGTTCGGCCGCGATAGCGGCGGCTTCACGCACAACGGCACGGCCGACGTGGCGCTGTCGGGGATCATCTATTTCCCTTCGTCCGAGGTGAAGATCAACGGCAATGCCACCAGCGTTGCCAGCTGCACGCGGATCATCGGTGGGTCGATCGCCTACAAGGGCTCGAGCTTCTTCGACAGCACCTGCGTCGGTGGCGGCGAGGGACAGAGCGACCTGGTCGTCAACCGATCAGCATGGATCACGGACTAGCGATGGCATTCCGCCCGAAACGCTTTCGCGGAAACGAGTCCGGGATCGCCGCGCTGGAGTTCGCGATTCTGGCGCCGTTGTTCGCGATCGCGGCGATCGGAACCGCCGACTACGCGCTTCGCTTCGAGGCGCAAGCCTCGCTCGACGACGCCCTTCGCATTGCCGTCGAGGGCGCCATCCGGCTGGGGGACGATGCCGAGGGCGTGGCCGAATTTCTCAATCAGAACGGCTATTCTGCGACAATCACCACGTTTTCCTCGGACGATTCTCCCGAGGCGACGTCCGCCTCGAAAACCGAAGTCATGCAGTTCGAGGTGCAGCCGACGGAAGCATGTTTCGAAAGCGGCGTCATGCAGGTGGGTGGGCGCGGCGAGACGGCTTGCGCCGGTCCGGAGAAGTGGCTCCGCCTGGCCGGCTCATACCGGATCGATACCTTTACCGCCGGAGCGGTCGACCTTGGCGCTCAGATCGATGTGAAGGTTCAATGACCCGGATGCGGGTCGGACCAGTCAGGCGTTTCCTCGAGGGTCGGCAAGGGACCACCTCGATCGAGTTCGCGGCGGTGAGCGTACCGTTCTTCCTGATGGTGTTCGGCCTGTTTGGCTTCGGCTATGTCGGCTACCTCGACAATGACCTGAAACATGCCGCCAACAACGTGCAGCGCTTCGTGCTCGTCAAGCACGTGACGGACAAGGCCACGATCGCGGAATTCGTCCGTAAGGACTTCCTTGGGGACGACGACGGTCTCGACATCCAGGTCTATGAGACCGTCTCCGACGGCCGGCGGTTCCTGAATGTCGATTTGGCCTTTGTCATCGCGTTTCCCGGACCGATCGAAGTGCTGCGGGAAGGCATGCGGCTGGAGCACAAGCGGATGATACCGCTGTAAGGCGGACGCGCGGCGGATACGCCCGGCGGGCGAACGTCCTCAAAAAGGCGATCGCAGGTTCCGATCATGGCGGGTATCGCGCCGCTCTTTCCGCGGGGCGATCGCCCGTATTCGGACGTGCTCGTTTCCAGAGCATCGGACCAAAAAGTGGAATCCAGTTTCTGGATCATTCCGATGCTCAATCAAAGCGGTAGAGCGTCCTTTGTGCGTCCGAATGGACGCACGGCGCTCTAACGGACGCCCAGGATCTGCTTCGCTTGCGCGAGCTTTTGCACCGATTGCGCGTGCGAGCCGGCCGCATGCAGTCGTGCGCCCTCTTGACGGAGCGCGTTGACCTTGGCGCGGTCGGCGTCGCTCACCGGCTTGGTCGCCAGCGCCTGATCGATGGTCGCGATGTCGGCGGGACACTGGAATGCGAAGGCCGGGGCGGCAAAGCCGATCGCCGCCGCCGTGGCAAGAACGAGGAATTTCATCTCGACGGACCTCCCTTGTCGGGAGGGGCCAGGCGCAACGCGATGGGAACCCAGCCCCCCTGCCGGACAATCCGGTGCCGCGATCCTACGCGTCGCCGGGCGGCCCGACAATTCACGGTCGCATGATCTGACGCTGGCGAGCCGGTCCGGAACGCCAACGCTCGCCAGAAGCTGCGGCCGTCGTTGAATGTGTATCGGAGCGCGAGCATTGCCGGTGGGCGGCGAGCCCGGCCGGCCATCGGGAGCGGACCCACAAATCAAAATCATCGCTCGCCGCTTATTGGGGCAGTTGACGGCGAGCGATGAGTTTTTCGCGGGGTCGATGACCTCTCGAAGAACTTCTCTCTTTTACGACCGACATGGTTTTGTCGCATCCCTCAAATGGGGGATGCGCTGCAATTTTGGCAGCCACGGCGACGCGGTCGAGGGCCGTTCCTTCGCCAATGGTGCGATGTGGCGCCGGAGTGCGGGATCGCGGCGCCATCACGATCGGCCGTGGCGGGTTGGCGCAGAACGACGAAAAATTCCCTTGACGCCGCGAGGTGCGGGCGTAGTCTTTCCTTGCGTATAAGACGCCGGGGAGGTCTCCATGGAACCACCTATGTACGATGCCGCGACAACCGCCGGGGCTGATGTTCGGGTCCCCGCGTAGCGGCTGCTCACTGACAGGTCTCCGGGAGTGGCTGATGAGCCGCTAAAGTCGTAGAAGGCTCTCCCTAGCCACTCCTGGATCTCACTTTGGTAAACCGTGCCGGTCGGACGGCATCGATGGTCCGCGAATTCTCAGTCCCGCCTTCTCTCTAGCGCGCCGTGCGTCCATTCGGGCGCACAAAGGACGCGCTAACGTCTTGATTGAGCATCGGAGTTATCCAAAAACCGGAGCCCACTTTTTGGTCCGATGTTCCAGCGTTGAATGGTAAGCGCCATGAGGAACCTTCTCGTTCCGGTCAATTCGGATGGGCGGATGTGGCCGGTATTGGAGACAGCGCGTCTCGTGGCCGACATGTTCGGTGGCTACATCGAGGGCATCGCGCAGCGCCCCGAATTGCCGGAGGTCGTTTCGGCCGAATTCATCGTCGCCGCGCCGACGCTCGACCTCGATTCGCAACAAAAACTCATGGATCAGGCGCATCGCGCCTTCGGCGAGTTCATGAACCAGGCCGGCATTCCGCCCTACAGTGACGGTTCGAACGAGCCCTCATTCGGTTGGTCCGGTCGGCATTTGGCGACGGACATGCACATCGGCAGCTACGGGCGGCTGTTCGACCTGATCGTGCTGGGCCGCCCGAACGTAGCCGGAGAGCCGACCCGGATCGCGACTGTCGAGGCGGCGCTATTCGAAAGTGGCCGTCCGCTCTTGCTGGTGCCGCCGTCGGGGGCGGCGACGATCGGCAAGACTGTCGTGATCGCCTGGAACGGCAGCACCGAAACTGCCAGGACCGTCGCATTGGCCATGCCGTTCCTTCAAAAAGCGCAGCGGGTGATCGTTCTGAGCGTCGACGGATGGGAGGTCGACGGGCCGAGCGGTGAGAGTCTGGCGCGCAATCTGCTGCGAGCGGGTATCGCCGCCGAGGCCACGACGCGCGACAGCGAATCCTCGCCCGGTCAAGCCGTGCTCGATCATGTGCAGGCGCTTGGCGGCGATCTCCTGATCAAGGGTGCCTATACCCAGAGCCGCCTCCGGCAGATGATTTTTGGCGGCGCGACGCGTCACATCATGACCAAGGCCACCGTTCCGGTTCTGATCGCGCATTAGAGCGCCGCGCATCCATTCGGACGCAAAGGGGTTCGCCACCATCGCAATTGATGTGTGGTGCGCTTGTCGCCTCCCCCTCCCTCGCCTCCCCGCTCCGGGATAGGCCTTTAGAGCGCCGTGCGTCCATTCGGACGCACAAAGGACGCTCTAACACTTTGATGAAGCATCGGAATTATCCAAACCGGATTCCGCTTTTTGGTCCGATGCTCTAGCTCGCTTTGCGAATGCCCGCGTCCTGGCGCGCCTGCAAGAGCTCCGCAAGCGGCTGCGGCCGGTGGAAGAAAAACCCCTGGCCATAGCCAATGCCAAGCGATCGCAGAATGGTGACGGATTCGGCATCCTCGATCCGCTCGGCGATGACATCGACGCCCAACTCGTGGGCGATCGTACCGATCGAGGCGACGACCGCTCGATCGAAGCGGCTTTTCGCCAGGTTTCGGACAAAGGCGCCGTCGATCTTGATGCTGTCGACCCGGAAGCGTTTGAGATAGGCGAAGGAACTCAAGCCCGCGCCGAAATCGTCGAGGCTGATGCGGCAACCGGCCCTGCGGGCGTCGCGGACGAAACGTTCGGCCGCGGCGAAATTGTCGACCGCTGCAGTCTCGGTGATCTCGAAGACGAGACAGGCCGGCTCGACCTTGGTGCGTTCGATGACTGTCTTGACGAACGGCCAAAGCTCGGGGTCGCTCAGGGTATTGGCCGACAGATTGATGGCGACCGACAAGCCGTTCGCCCTCAGGCTGGCGGCATGGGTTTCAAGCGTATGCTCGATGATCCAGCGGTCGACGGAGCCCATCAGGCCAAATCGCTCCGCGGCCGGAATGAACTGCCCGGGCGGAATGATCGAGCCGTCCGCGGCCATCATTCGACAAAGGATCTCGATATGGTGGCCCGGTTGGGAAGGGGCGTCGAGATCGCGAACTTCCTGTCCGAAGACCACCAGGCGCCGCTCGGCCAGAGCGTCGGCCAATCCCGATGCGACCTGGATCTGAGCCAGATTGCGTTGCGCGGCCCCGACGCTGGCCGAGTAGGCGGACACGCGGTTGCGCCCGGCGGATTTCGCGGCGTAGCAGGCGGCATCGGCGCGCGCGGTGGCGGTTTCGAGATCCAACCCCGGATCATCGATCGCCGCGATACCGATGCTGGCTCCGATCTCGTGGTGTTTGCCGCCCCAATGTAGCCGGCGGGTACGAATTTCGGCGAGCAGCCCCGAGGCGATCGTCGTCGCGTCGTCCATATCGGCGACCGGAACCACGGCGGCGAATTCGTCGCCGCCCAGACGTCCCACGACGGTCTCGCGCGGCAAAAATCCCGTCAGCGTGCGCGCGACCATCTTCAGCAATGCGTCGCCCGCCGCATGGCCGACCGTATCGTTGATCATTTTGAAACGGTCGAGGTCGAGATAGAGGAGCGCGCAGTCGCGACGGCCAATGGCGGCCTGGAGGTTTTCCTCGAACGCCACGCGGTTCAACAGTCCGGTCAGGGAATCGTGCCGCGCCGTGTAGGCGAGTTGGCGCTGCAGCGTGCGGGCGTTGGTGATATCCTGGATTACCAGAACCGCGCCGACCACCTGACCGTCGGGATTGATGATCGGCGAGGCGAGATCGCGGACCGCCCGCCCACTGCCATCGCTTCGCACGAAAATCGCATTCTCTTCGCGGTCGACGGTGCGGCGCGACAGGACTGCCCGGTGCGTCGACGAGGCGAGCGGTGCCTCGGTCTCTTCGTCGACCAGGGGAAAGACGTCGTCGATATTGGCGCCGACAAGTGCCGCTTGGGCGCTGCGCAGCAGACGCGCCGCGGCGGGATTGGCGAAGGTGATGCGGTTGCCGACGTCGGTGCTGATGACCGCGTCGCCGATCGACTGAAGCGTGATGCGTAGACATTCCTTTTCGGCGGCGAGTGCCGCGGCGTTTTGCACCTGCTCGGTGATGTCCCAGATGCTGCCGACAAGCAGCGGCGGCGCGTCGCTATAGTGGACCCGCCGGGCGAGCGCCTGCAGATGCCGGATTTCGCCGTTTGGCTTGACGATCCGGTAGGAGGTCTTCATCGGCTCGCCGGTTTCGGCCGTGATCGCGATGGCGCGCTCGGCCGCGGCGGCATCGTCCGGGTGAAGGTGCTCGTGCCAGGTCGAACGTGGCACCTCGGCGGGACCGGGACCCATGCCGTAGATGTCGCGTATTCGCTGATCCCAGACGAGGCGGCCGCTCTCGATCTCGAACTGCCACAGGCCGACCTGGCCCGCATCGAGCGCCAGTTGAATGCGCTCGTTGAGCAGTGCCAATTGCCGCTCCACGTTCTTTTGCGCGGTGATGTCCGTTTGGGCGCCGATCATCCGCGTCGGTCGGCCGTGCTTGTCGCGTTCCACCACCTGCCCGCGGTCGAGAACCCAGACCCAATGGCCGGCCTTGTGCCGCAATCGGAACTCGGTCTCGATCCGTGCAGTGTCGCCGGCGATGTGACGTTCGCCGCTGTCGATCGCCAATTGCCGGTCGGCTGGATGCACCAAAGCCAGCCACAAATCGGGATCGCCGTCGAGCTCGTCGTCGGCGTAGCCCAGCATCTGCTTCCAACTCGGCGAGTAATAGCAGGTCCCGGCCACAAGATCGGCGTCCCAGACTCCGGACCTGGCGCTTTCCAAGGCAAAGCGCCAGCGTTCCGCCTCCTTGCTGTCCGGCAGGGCGTCGAGGGATGGAGAGGAAGGGTGCGGAGCAGCGTCGGTCATGCGCGCAACCTGCCTCCCTTTCAGGCAAAAAATCGTTAAGGGCGACGGACCAATTCATCGCCGCCAAGATCAATGCCGACCGTTCGCCGGCCGGTGTCCGAACGTCCCCTTAGGTCGCGGCGGTGCGACGGCGCATCACCCGCACGGCCGTCCCAGGAACGATCCGTTCACCCAAAGTGTTATGCCGCAGGACATTGTCGCATCTCTGCACTACGCAAGGATGGCCCAATAGGGTAAGAAACCCAATGGTTTGACGTTTCTTGGCGACGATGCTGGCGGAATCCCGCTTGGCGCTCCTCTCGCGTTAATGGCGGATCGCTGTCCGTCCAACCCCGCAACCTCGACGCGGCCGGCCCAGGCTGTCGCTTTCAATGCATCTGAACAAGGAAAACCCCATGAAGGCTCGACTGACATCCATCCGGGCGCTCACCGCGACTTTGGCATTGGCACTTGGTGTAACCGCCGCTCCGGCGCTCGCCGCCCAGTGCGGCAATGGTCCCGGCGGCTTCAACCAATGGAAACAGCAATTCGCCCAGGAGGCGCAGAAGGCGGGCATTTCGGGGGGCACGATCAATTCGGCGCTGATGCCGACGAAATACAGTAGCAAGGTGATCAGCCTCGACCGCAACCAGCATTCGATGAAGCTGTCGCTCGACGCCTTCATGCAGCGCCGGGCACCGGCCTCCTTCGTCAAGAAGGGCAAAGGGATCATCCAGAAAAACGCCGGCCTGTTGAATTCCATCGAACAGCGCTACGGCGTCCAGAAGGAGGTCATTGTCGCGATCTGGGGCATGGAGACCGGCTTCGGCGCGAATTCCGGCAACATGAACATCTTCAGCTCGCTGGCGACGCTGGCCTATGATTGCCGCCGCTCGGCCTTCTTCACCGAGGAACTGCTGGCGGCCTTGGCGATCGTCGATCGCGGCGATATGCGGCCGGAGAATATGCGTGGCGCCTGGGCCGGTGAGATCGGCCAGACCCAGTTCCTAGCCAAGAACTATCTGCGCTTCGCCGTCGACGGCGACGGCAACGGCCGGCGCGACCTGATCAATTCGAAGGCCGACGTGCTGGCCTCGACCGCGAACTTCCTGCGTCAGCATGGCTGGCGGCCGGGCGCCGGATACCAGGAGGGGCAGCCGAATTTCTCGGTGCTGCGCGACTGGAATCGGGCCGGTGTCTATCAGAAGGCGCTGGCGCTGTTCGCCTCCAAGCTCGCCAATTGATGAGGTTGTAGGGCGGGGCGTTCCGCTCCGCCGCCATCGATTGCAACGCCCCGACCGCAGTGCCGGGGCGTTTGCGCGTCGGGTCGGCGTCAGTCGGCGTCGAGTTCCGGGTAATAGCGAAAGATGCCGTCCTCATTGAAGGCGATGCGCCGCTTGCTCGCCAGATAGGCGGCGACCGCCGGATGGGCGGCGACCCGCGCTGCCAGCGCCTCGGTTTTCGGGTAGTCCGCGGCGAGTGCCGCCATCCGCCGGGGAAAGGCGTAAGCGAGGCCGGCAAGAGTCTGGAACAGGCCGAGATCGGCATAGGATAAGTCAGCGCCGACGAGAAAGCCGGAGCCAGCCGGATTGGCGGCGATCAGGCGCTCGTACCAGCCGAGATATTTCGGCATGCGTTTGTCGCGAAAGCCTGCCGCGCGCCGCTTCGCCTCGCTTTTTTGATCCTCGTAATAGTCCTCGATGCCGACCGGATGATGGGTGTCGTGCGCCTCGTTGACAAAATCGGCAGTGGTCAGAGCGATCGAGCGGGCAAACAGCCGGTCGGCTTCGTCCTTCGGCGCAAGGCCATGACGCTCGCCGAGAAAGGCACAGATCTCGGCGGTCTGCGAAATCAGCAGATCTCCATCCACAAGGAAAGGCGGCGCGAACGGGGTGCGATGGCCATGGCGGCCGGCGACAAACGCCATCATGGCGCCGATACCGCCGCCTTCGCTTTCCGGCAGCCGCGCCACGTCGCGATAGGGCGCTCCAGCCGCTTCCAGGACGAGGCGCACATATTCGCCGCGACCCGGAATCATCGGCCAATAATAGAGATCGTAGGCCATGGCGGCTTCCTTGGCGTCATTGCGGTCGACCAGAGCGACCATAACCGTCCGCGCGATCTTCTGTGGCTCTGGCCACCCTTGGCGGTGGCGCTGATGCCCTTACGCCGCCGCCATCTCCGGCTCCGGCTGCTTGGCGCCAGTCATCAGCGCAACCGCGTCGTTCATCGTCGCGTTCTTCGGGTCGACGACGCACAGCCGCCGTCCCAGCCGGTGGATGTGAATCCGGTCGGCAACCTCGAAGACATGCGGCATGTTGTGCGAGATCAGCACGATCGGCATGCCGCGCGAGCGCACGTCCTGGATCAGCTCAAGAACTTTACGCGACTCCTTGACGCCGAGCGCCGCCGTCGGCTCGTCGAGGATCAGCACCTTGGAGCCGAAGGCCGCGGCCCTTGCGACCGCGACGCCCTGGCGCTGACCACCGGACAGCGTCTCCACCGCCTGGGCGATGTTCTGGATGGTCATCAGCCCGAGTTCGGAGAGTTTGTCGCGGGCGATCTTTTCCATCGCGGCGCGGTCGAGCATCCGGAAATATTTGCCGAGCGGGCCGGGTTTGCGGATTTCCCGCCCCAGGAACATGTTGTCGGCGATCGACAGGGCCGGTGACAGCGCAAGATTCTGGTAGACCGTCTCGATGCCGGCGTCGCGCGCCTGCATCGGCGCGGTGAACCGCACCGGTTCGCCGTTCAGCCGGATTTCGCCTTCGTCGACGACGACCGCGCCGGAGAGCGCCTTGATCAGCGTCGACTTGCCGGCGCCGTTGTCGCCGATGACCGCCAGGATCTCGCCCGGATAGAGGTCGAAATCGGCGTGGTCGAGAGCGGTGACGCGGCCGTAGTTCTTGACGAGGCCGCGGGCCGACAGGACGGGAGTCTGGGAGGCGCTCATGCGGAGATCTTCCTGATCCACTGGTCGATGGCGACCGCGATGATGATGAGCCAGCCGGTGGCGAAGACCTGCCACAGCACGTCGACACCGCCGAGCCGCAGGCCGGAATTGAACACGCCGACAATGAGGGCGCCGATCATCGGCCCGAGGATCGAGCCGCGGCCGCCGAACAGGGAGATGCCGCCGATCACCACGGCGGTGATCGATTCCAGATTGGCCTCGAAGAACGACGTGGGGCTGACCGAGCCGACGCGGCCGATCGAGGCCCAGGCGGCGATGGCGCAGATGAAGCCGGCGACGACATAGACCGAGACCAGCGTGCGGTCGGTGCGAATGCCGGAGAGCTCCGCCGCCTCCTTGTCATCACCGATCGCATAGACATGCCGACCCCAGGCGGTGCGATTGAGCACGTACCAAAGGATCAGGAAGATCGCGATCATCAGGACGACGCCCCAGGTCAGCACCGCGCCGCCTAGGGTGAAACGTTCGCCGAACAGCTTCAGGAGTGGCGCGTCGGCGTCGAGCGTCTGGCTGCGGATGGTCTCGCGATTGGAGAAATAATAGTTCAGCGCCAGGAAGATGTTCCAGGTGCCCAGCGTCGTGATGAAGGGCGGCAGCCGCACGCGGGTGACCAGAATGCCATTGAGCAGGCCGGTGAGGGCGCCGACGACGAGGCCGACCAGAATCGCCAGCGGCACCGGCAGGCCGAACTCGGTCGAGAGCCGGCCCATGATCACCGAAACCATCACCATGACGGCGGCGACTGACAAATCGATGCCGGCGGTGAGGATGACGAGGCTCTGCGCCGCCGCCAATATGCCGACGATCGCCACCTGCTGCATGATCAGCGACAGGTTGAAGGCGGAAAAGAAATTGTCGGAGACGAGACCGAACACCAACACCGACAGCAAGAGCACGATGACCGGCACCATGGTCGGGTTGCCGTGCAGAAAGTGCTGCAGGTTGCCGAGCGGGCCGCGCGGGCGATGCCCGAAGGCGGCGACGGCGCTGTCGCTCTGGCTCAGGGAGGATTCGAAGTCCGCCCCCTTGTCGGTGGTTTCAGTCATGGCGGGTCGCTCCGGAAGGCCAAGGCCGCTAACGCATCAACGCGCGAGGGACGGGCGGGGTCAAGTGGACGGCCCGCGAAGGGCCGCCCACTTGGAAGATCAGCCCCAGCAGCGATCGGTGCCTTCCTTGACGTCGATCGACTCGACGCCATCGACGGCCTTGTCCGTCACCAGATTGACGCCGGTGTCGAAGAAATCGAGCCCCTCGCTCGGCTTCGGCACGGTTCCATCCTTGGCGAACTGGGCGATCGCCTCGATGCCCTTGGATGCCATGTCCAGCGGATATTGCTGCGAGGTCGCGCCGATCACGCCTTCCTCGACGTTCTTGACGCCCGGGCAGCCGCCGTCGACCGATACGATGAGTACGCCTTCGGTCTTGCCGAAGGATTTCAGCGCCTCGTAGGCGCCGGCGGCCGACGGCTCGTTGATGGTGTAGACGACGTTGATGTCGGGATCCTTCTGCAGAAGGTTCTCCATCGCCGTGCGGCCGCCTTCCTCGTTGCCGGCGGTGACGTCGTGGCCGACGATGCGCGGGTCGTCCTCGTCGCCAATCTTCTTCTCGTCCTTGATGTCGATGCCGAAGCCCTTGAGAAAGCCCTGGTCGCGCAGGACGTCGACCGACGGTGCCGACGGCGACAGGTCGAGCAGGGCGATCTTGGCGTCGGCCGCCTTGTCGCCCAGCGTTGCCTTGGCCCACTGGCCGATCAGCTCGCCGGCCTTAAAATTGTCGGTGGCGAAGGTCGCGTCGGCCGCATCAATCGGCTCCAGCGGCGTATCGAGCGCGATGACCAGAACGCCCTGGTCGCGGGCCTGCTTGACCACGTCGGTGATCGCCTTGGTGTCGGACGCGGTGATCAGGATGCCCTTGGCGCCGGCGGCGATGCAGCTTTCGACCGCCTGGACCTGGGTCTCGTGATCGCCGTCGACCTTACCGGCGAAGGTCGACAGCTCGATGCCGAGCTCTTTGGCCTTGGCGGTGGCGCCTTCCTTCATCTTGACGAAGAAGGGGTTGATGTCGGTCTTGGTGATCAGGCAGGCCTTGGTGCCTTCCTGCGCGGCGGCCGGAGCGGCGAAGCCGGCGGCTGCGACGGCGATGGCGGTGGATGCGAGAAGCGTGCGGATTGTCACGGACAAACCCTCCCAAACTGAATGATAAATGCGCCGGGTAGCGCCCGGTCGGCGGGCCGGGCCGCCTCCTCGACAGCCCGATCACTCCTCACGAAACACCACGGCCTGCGGCTTGTCAATGAATATAAATCAGATGGATTTATTTATTGACCGAAACTTCGCGGAGTGGAACAGTTGCACCCACGTCGAGCGCCAAAGCGTCAGACGCCGTCCTTGGAATCGCGATCGGTTTGAGGATTGGGGAGGAACGCATGGACCACACGACGGCCGGCGAGACAGCCGCGGCGACACGCCGCGACGAACGCATGCGCGGCTCGAACCAGGCCGGCCTGAGGGCCCACAACGAGCGCGCCGTGCTGATGCTGATCCGCCGCCACGGCGAGCTGGCCAAGGCCGATATCGCCCGACGCACCGGCCTGTCGCCGCAAACCGCGTCGGTGATCATGCGCGCGCTAGAGGCCGAGCATTTGGTCCTGCGCGAAAAGCCTCGTCGCGGCCGGGTCGGCCAACCCTCGGTGCCGATGCGGCTCAACCCCGACGGAGTGTTCTCACTGGGGGTCAAGATCGGCCGGCGCTCGGTCGAGCTGGTGCTGATGGATTTCGTCGGGACGATCCGGGCGCGCGAGCGCCGCACCTATGCCTATCCCAAACTCGACGCTATCCTGGACTTCGTCGCCGCAGCCGCGGCGCGCGTCGTCGCTGCCATCGAGCCGGAGCTACGAGCGCGGATCGTCGGCCTCGGCGTCGCCATGCCCTTCGAGCTGTGGTCGTGGGTCGACGAAATCGATGCGCCGGCGACGATTATGGACGAATGGCGCAGCGCCGACATTGTCGGGCTCCTGGGCGAAGCGACCGGCCTGTCGGTTCATCTGGCCAACGACGCGACCGCCGCCTGCGCCGCCGAGAACGTCTTCGGCGCCACGCGCTCGTCGGATTATCTCTACGTCTTCGTCGGAGCCTTCGTCGGCGGTGGGCTTGTCATCGGCGGTGACGTCGTCACCGGGCGGACCGGCAATGCCGCGGCGCTCGGACC
>DRFF01000133.1 GCA_011050685.1 Aurantimonas coralicida | reverse complement strand
TCGGAAAAGGAGTGGAAGATGCCGCCTCGTGAGTGGGCGATGGCCAAAGCGCAGTTCGCCATTCTCTACGGTGAGCGCTTTACACAGGCCATGGCCTGAAATTGTTCAACCGCCCGCCCACACACGGAATTCCTGACAGGGCCGCGCCGGATATCTGGCGCTGGCGCCGCTTCGCCGGACCCCAACCCTCGTAGCGTCACCGCCTGCCATCAACGGTTGATCGGAGTGTCTCCGGTGGCCGTTAAAAACGTTGCAGAACCAACGTCCTTGGTGTGCTCAAACGATCAAACCTGCGAAAATCGGGTGTCGCTTCATCGCGATACGACTTTAAGGCACTCCTGAGCCTTTGGCGCGTAGTTCTGAAACATATCCAAGAGGCTTGTGGGGCAGCCTGCCATTGCCGCTTTCGATAACTCTTCGCCACGGCGAATCTTCGGACACCTCGCCTTGTAGTTCGCCTCTCGCCCGTTCACACTCCTGCCTCTTGATTGGCGGACAGGAGAGACTTGGGGATGTGGTCCTGTCGAACGGTTCTGACATCGACGCTGGTAGGCCTGCAGGTCGCCGCGCTGCTGGCCGTGCTGGCGTTGACCTACTTCGCGTCCCAAAGCGTGCTTCTGTCCTATGCCGAACAGCTGACGGAACGGGTCGCGCACGACACCACCCGGTTTACCGAGAATTTTCTGAACCCCGCCGATGACGCGGCTGCTCTCACGCAAAGACTGGCCGAACGCGCGGTCGTTCAGACCGATAACCGAGCGATTCTCACGCAATACTTTTATGAAGTTCTGCGCGCGCGGAAGGATTTCGCAGGCATCTTCTACGGCGCGACGGACGGATCCTTTGTCTATGTTAGCCGCGACGACACGGTCGAGGGGGCGACGTATCGAACCAAAGGGATCGAGACCGACCCCGTCCGCTCCGTGCAACTGGACTATTTCGATGACGAGTTGCGCCGTGTCTCGCGGCGCCGGGATGACGCGGATACCTACGATCCCCGCACCCGCCCCTGGTATCTGAGAGCCATGGAGGGAAGGGAGGTCGTCTGGACCGATCCGTACATCTTCTTTTCCTCGCAACGCCCGGGAATCACCGTCGCCACGCCCGTCCTGGGCGAGGATGGCATGACCATGCGCGGCGCGGTCGGCATCGACATCGAGATCGGCGCGCTATCGCAATTCCTAGATGGTTTGCAGGTCGGCCAGAATGGTTCGGCGGCAATTGTCTCCCAGACCGGGGATGTGATTGCTCACCGTGATGCGTCATTCGTTCGCGCCGCAGATGGCAAGGGGCAGCAGCGCTTTGCCAAGGTGACCGAGATCGATGATCCGGCGCTCGCCCAAGCGGTTGCCAGCCTGCCAGGTGGTCTGGTGAATCTTGATCCTGGCGAGACGAGGCTCACACGTTTCACAGCGCAGGGCGAGAACTGGCGCGGTGCGGTGCGGCGTCTCTCTGGTTCGCGCACGCCATGGGTGGTCATAACCTATCTGCCGGAGCGCGATATCTTGAGTCCGCTCCAGCGGGTCCGCAATATCGGGCTGTTGGTCGTCGCGATCGTCGTCGCGATAACCGCTCTTTTTGGCGCTCTTCTCGCTCGTGCCCTGACCAAGCCGATCAAGGCTCTGGCAGCGCAGGCGAGCCATATTTCCAAGGGCGAGTTCGACGACACGCCGCTACCGTCCATGCGGATGAAGGAACTCGCCGATACGGGCCGGGCGATGCGACGGGCGACGAGTTGGCTGCGGGACTACAGGCGCGAGAACGAGCAGTTGACCGGGCAGTTACGGGAGGCAGGCCGCGTTCTCGAGCGGCGCGTCGATGAGCGAACCGAGCAACTGGCCCATTCCAATCGCGAACTGGAGGAAGCGAACCGCAACACCAGCATGCTGGCGCATGAACTGGATCACCGCGTCAAGAACCTGTTCGCGATGACCTCGTCACTGGTTGCGCTGGCCGCGAGCCACGCGACCACGCCGCAGGAGGTGGCCGACGAGGCGCGCGGCCGCATCAACGCGTTGGCCCGCGCCCACGCCGATACGCAAGGCGCCACGGAATCGCAGCTGGGGTCGATCGTCAAAAGCGTGCTCGAACCCTATGCAAACACCGATGACTTCCGGATCAATATCGCCGGCGACCCCCTGACGGTTTCCAGGTCCAACGTCACGCCGATCGGCCTGATCCTCTACGAATTAGCCACCAACGCCGCGAAATATGGCGCTCTGGGCTGTTCAGGCGGTGAAGTGGACGTGACCTGGAAACGCACCGCGAGCGGCGTCGTCACGCTGGTGTGGGCCGAACGCTCGAAGGCGCCGCCCGACGACAAGTCGGATTCGGAAGGGAAAACGAGCGGATTCGGCTCGGTCATGCTCAAGGCGATGGCACATCAACTCGACGCGACGGTTGAGCGTGACATAACGTCCGCGGGCCTGCGGATGACCTTGACCATGAAGGATCTGGAGGAACGCCGGGAGGCACCGCTCGACACACAGATCCTCGATCCGTTGCAATCCTCCACGCGGTCGGCGGATCGCAGCAAGCGTTCAGCGGAGAGCGCCTGAGGTCTCGTCCGCCCGCGAGCGGTCCCCCAGCACGTAGCCGACCAGATGGTTGGCGTAATAGGCATAGCCCTCGATCGAGGCGTGGAAACCGTCGCGGGAAAAACCCGCCGGCTCGACCCGGGGCAGCGACGTCGAGGCGATCGCGCCGCGCTCGACGCACAGCCGCGCGCCCATGCGGCGGATGATCCGGGCGCGCAGTTCCAAGACATGGGCAAGGCCGCGCGGCAGCGCCGGCACGCGCTTCAGGTCGACCGGCGGCGACCAGACGATGCGCGCCTCCGGCCACTTTGCCTTCAGCGCGTAGAGGAGGCCGCCGAAGCCCTTCTTGAACTTGCGGGCGCCGTGAAAATTCTTGGCGTCATTGGTGCCGATCATCAGGACGATGTGGGTGAACGCCTCGCGCGCGAGATTGGGCACGACATGGTCGCGCACCTCGGCCGAGACGGCGGAGTTGGAGCCCGCCGTCCGCCAGAACACCGACAGGCCGGTGAGGGCGTAGAGCCGTTCCGCCAGCTTCGGGGCGAGGCTGTCCTCGATATTGGCGACGCCGACGCCTGCGGCCGAACTGTCGCCGATGACCAGCAGCCGGATCGCCGTGTCGCGGATTGCCTCAGTGCCTAAGAAACCGGTGACAGCGCCGTCTGGCGGCGGCATGCGCTCGACGCGGCGGCGGACTCCGATGCCCTGCCAGACATAGACCGGAAACATCAACCAGGAGAGAAAGGCAGTTTGAAATGACACGGCAGACCGGGCTCCGCTGATCCTAGATGTGGCTCGTGGCAGAAGATATAGCCACGCGCCTCGTCTTTCGAGCCCTTGGAGCGCCGCGATTTCCCGTCAGGCCTTGAGAATCTCGACGCCGGGCAGCGGCTTGCCCTCCATCCATTCCAAAAACGCCCCGCCGGCCGTGGAGACATAGGTGAAATCGTCGGCGACGCCCGCCTGGTTGAGCGCGGCGACGGTATCGCCGCCGCCGGCGACGGAGGTAAGCTTGCCAGCCTTGGTCCGTTCCGCCGCGTGGCGGGCGGCAGCCATCGTCGCCGTGTCGAAGGGCGGGATTTCGAAGGCGCCGAGCGGGCCGTTCCAGACCAGCGTCTTCGCCTTGTCGAGCCAAGCGCTGACCACCTTCACCGTCTCGGGCCCGGCGTCGAGGATCATCGCGTCGTCCGGAACCGCATCGACCCAGACGACCTCACTGTCCGCGCCCGCCTTGAACTCGCGGGCGATGACGGCATCGACGGGCAGCACGATCTCGCAGCCGGCGTCTTTCGCCGTCGCGATGATCGCTCGGGCGGTGTCGGCCAGATCGTGCTCGCAGAGCGACTTGCCGACCGATTTGCCCTGAGCCGCAAGGAAGGTGTTGGCCATGCCGCCGCCGATGACCAGCGCGTCGACCCGTTTGACGAGGTTCGAGAGGAGGTCGATCTTGGTGGACACCTTGGCGCCGCCGACGACGGCGACGACCGGCCGGGCGGGATCGCCGAGGCCTTGTTCCAGGGCTTCCAGCTCGGCCTGCATGGTGCGGCCGGCATAGGACGGCAGATGCCGGGCGAGACCCTCGGTCGAGGCGTGCGCTCGATGGGCGGCGGAAAAGGCGTCGTTGACGAAGATATCGCCGAGCGAGGCGAGGCGGCTGACGAAATCCTCGTCATTGGCTTCCTCACCCGCATGAAAACGGGTGTTTTCCAGGAGTACGACGTCACCATCCTTGAGCCCTGCGACGATGCCGGCCGCGACAGGGCCAATGCAATCGTCGGAGAAACCGACCGGCATGCCGAGCATTTCGGACAGGACCGGCGCCAGCGGCTCCAGCGACATCTCGGGATTCGGCCGCCCCTTCGGCCGGCCGAAATGGGCCAGCAGGATGACCCGACCGCCCTTGTCCGAAATTTCGCGGATGGACGGCAGGATACGGCTGATGCGGGTGCGGTCGGAGACCTTGCCGTCCTGCATCGGTACGTTGAGATCAACCCTGAGAAGGACGCGCTTGCCCGCGACGTCTGCGTCGTCGAGCGTCTTGAACTGCGTGGTCATGAGAGGTCCTCCATTCATGTAGGCCGCCGCTGCGGCTCCTCGGTGTTACGCTGGGCTATAGTGCAACAATCCATGTTTGTAGATGCCGGGACATCGGGCGCGGGCTGCCCGGCTCAGGGCTTTGCCGCGCCACGGCCGCTGATGCGGCGCAGCAGGCGGACGATGTCTTTCAGGTTGAGGAACAGGGGGATGCCGCCGCCGCGCCGGCTCTCCGGCTCCAGCGACAGGCCGGCATCGACGACGGCCCCGTCGACGCCGGTCTGGCGCACGATCAATTCGACCGGCGATACGGCCACCCGGTCGCCGTATTCGGCGCGCCCGCCAAGCCGGCGGATCATCATGTCGGAGATCGACAGGTCGGCTTCGTCCTCCTGGAGGCGGATTCCATAGGCGTTGGCGAGATCCTTGGCGGTCGCCGCCGGATCGACCGAAAATTCGCCGAAGAATTCCGCGTCGTCGGGCCGAACGGTGGCGGGGCTGGCGAACAGCCGGTCGAGCAGCGGCGGATAGCGCGGCGAAATGAACAGATAGACGGTGTCGCCGGATCGAAGTCGCCCGGCATACTGGTATCGCATCGATCGTCCGTCGCGGATCACCAGTGACGGTCGCGCCCAGCGTGGCACCCGTTCGCCGCGTTCCACCGGGCTGTCGGGCACGACGCGGTAGGAGAGAAGTTCGTGATCGGGCGTGCCGGGAAGCTCCAGTTCGAACTTTTCGATGGGGCCGATCCGCGGCGGTACGACGAGTCCGAGCCGCCGGGCAACCACGGCGAGCGTCCAACCCTGCACAAGCAGCGAAGCGAGAACGATGATGAAAGCGGTGTTGAAGAACAGCCGGGCGTCGTCGAGACCGCCGATCAGCGGAACGATGGCGAGCAGGATCGACACCGCGCCCCGCAGTCCGACCCACGAGACGAAGGCGCTTTCGCGGCGCTGGAAGTCGAAGGGCAGCAGGCAGAGCCACACCGCCACGGGTCGGGCAACGAAGATCAGGAAAGCGGCGAGGCCGATGGCCGGCAGGAGGATATCGCCGAACTGCGAGGGCGTCGCCAACAGGCCGAGGATCAGGAACATCACGATCTGTGCAAGCCATGTCAGCCCATCCTGGAAACGCTTGAGGCTGACGGTATTGCGCAGGCCGCTGTTGGCGGCATACAGGCCGGAAATGTAGACAGCGAGGAAGCCCGACCCACCCAGCGCTCCGGTCACGCCGAAGATGAGCAGGGCCAAGGTCAGCGTGAACACCGGCAGCAGCCCGCGGTCGATCGCTAGTTTGCCGACGAGGGTTCGTATCAGCCAGCCGCCGCCGAAACCGAAGACGATGCCGAGGCCCATCTGCTGGGCGAAGCCGAGCAGGACGTCGACTCCGAGCTGTTCGAGCCCGGTGCCGGAGGCCAGGAGTTCGACGAGCGCGATGGTAAGGAAGATCGCCATCGGATCGTTGGTGCCGGATTCGATCTCCAGCAGTGAGCGCACGCGTTCGCGGATGATGACGCCGCCGACCCGGAGCAGGAAGAATACCGCCGCCGCATCGGTGGAGCCGACGATCGCGCCGAGGAGCATGCCCTCGATCAGGGGCAGATCGAGGAGATAGGAGGCGGCGACGCCGAAAAGGCCGGCGGTCAACAGCACGCCGAAGGTCGCCAGGGTGATCGCCGGCACCGCCGCCTGCCGGAAAGCCTGCAGCGACGTGCCGAAGCCCGAATCGAACAGGATGATGGCAAGCGCCAACGTCCCGACGACATAGGCGAGGTTCGCATTGTCGAAGTCGATGCCGATGCCGTCGACGCCGGTCAACAACCCGATCGACAGGAATAGCAGCAGGAGCGGCGCGCCGAAGCGGAACGCAAGCAGGCTCGAAAACGCCGCGATGAGGATCAGGACGGTGCCGACGATGATGGCAAGGTAAAGCGTTTCGAGCATCGGCTGGAATCAGAGCCTTGGGACAGCGAGACGAACCCCGCGCGCGACTGCCACTACGTGAAGTGGCGGCGCTTTTCCGGTATCGGGACCGTCGCCGTATGACCTATAGGCGGACTTGGGGAGCGCGTCGCGATGAGACGTTAAACTTTTGCGCCACAGGTATCGTAGCGGGATGCCCTCCCGCCACGAGCCCGCCCATCCGGCCGTTAACTCGCATTGGCGAGGGCGACGGCGGTGTCCGACATGCGGTTGGAGAAGCCCCACTCGTTGTCGTACCAGGACAGGATGCGCACGAAGGTGCCGTCCAGAACCTTGGTCTGATCCATGTGGAAGACCGAGGAGTGGCTGTCGTGGTTGAAGTCGATGGAGACCAGCGGCTCCTCGGTGTAGCCGAGAATGCCCTTCAGCTTGCCGTCGGCGGCCGCCTTGATCGCTGCGTTGATTTCCTCGATCGAGGTCTCGCGCTTGGCGATGAAGTTGAGGTCGACGACGGAGACATTCGGGGTCGGCACGCGGATGGCGACGCCGTCCAGCTTGCCGTTCAGCTCCGGCAGCACCAGGCCGACGGCCTTGGCGGCGCCCGTCGAGGTCGGGATCATCGACATCGCGGCGGCGCGGCCGCGATAGAGATCGCTGTGCATCGTGTCGAGCGTCGGCTGGTCGCCGGTGTAGGAATGGATCGTCGTCATGAAGCCCTTTTCGATGCCGACGAGCTCATTCAGGACGTAGGCGACGGGCGACAGGCAGTTGGTGGTGCACGATGCGTTGGAGACGACCAGATCGTCCTTGGTCAGCGTGTCGTGGTTGACGCCGTAAACGATGGTCTTGTCGGCGCCGGCCGCCGGGGCGGAGACGAGCACCCGCTTGGCGCCGGCTTCCAGGTGCAGGGACGCCTTGTCCTTGGCTGTGAAGATGCCGGTGCATTCCATGGCGACGTCGACGCCGAGGTCGCCCCAGGGCAGGTCTTTGGGATCGCGGATCGCGGTGACCTTGATCGGCTTGCCGCCATCGATGCTGATGGTGTCGCCGTCAACGGTGACCTTGGCCGGGAAACGGCCATGCACGGAATCGTAGCGCAGCAAATGGGCGTTGGTCTCGACGGGGCCCAGGTCGTTGATGCCGACCACTTCGATGTCGGTCCGTCCGGATTCGACGATCGCCCGCAACACATTGCGGCCGATGCGGCCGAAGCCATTGATTGCAACGCGAACTGTCATTGATCCGTCTCCTTCGATGGCGCGCCCTGCCGGCAAACGTCGCGGGGGTGTCGCGGTCACCTTGGGCTGTACAGAAGCAGGCGGTCGGGATCAATATTCGGCCCGGTCAGCTTTTTTTATGCGGACGCTGATTTTCGATGCCGTAAGGGCGGTGCTCGCTAGCGCTCGCCATCATCGTCCTCCTCCGGACGCTCCGACCCGCGACGTGCCTCGACGGCGGCGACCACGGCATCCGCGGTGATGCCGAAGTGCTCATAGAGATCGGCGGCGCGACCGCTGGCGCCGAAGCCGGTCATGCCGATAAAGATTCCGTCGCGCCCGATAAAGCGGTCCCAAGCCTGGCGGATTCCGGCCTCGATCGCGACATTGACGGTGCCGTGGTCGAGGATCGCTGCTTGGTATTCCGGGCTTTGCTGCTCGAACAGCTCGAAGCACGGCACCGAAACGACGCGGGTGTGTACGCCGTCCCGCTCGAGGCGTGTGCGCGCCTCCATGGCGATCTGGACCTCCGATCCGGTGGCGTAGATCGTCACCTCCGCCTCGCCCGAGGCCGGGCTGATCTCGTAGGCGCCCCGCGCACTGCGGTTCTCGTCGTGCTTGTCGAGCCGCAAGGCCGGCAGATCCTGGCGGCTGAGGGCCAGCACAGAGGGCGCGTGGCGCGATTCCAGCGCGAGTTGCCAGCATTCCACCGTCTCGACCGCATCGGCGGGACGAAAAACCTGCATCACCGGCATCGCCCGGAGCGAGGCTAGATGCTCGACCGGCTGGTGCGTCGGCCCGTCCTCGCCGAGGCCGATCGAATCATGCGTCATCACGTAGATGACCCGCTGCCCCATCAAAGCCGACAGGCGCATCGCGCCGCGGCAATAGTCGGAGAATACGAGGAACGTGCCCGAATAGGGGATGACGCCGCCATGCAGCGCCAGGCCGTTCATCGCCGCGGCCATGGCGTGCTCGCGGATGCCGTAATGGACGAAGCGGCCCGAATAGTCGCCGCGGACGATGGCGGCGGTCTGGCTGGTGCGCGTGTTGTTGGAGCCGGTCAGATCGGCCGAGCCGCCGATCGTCTCCGTCACCACGCCGTTGATGATCTCAAGCGCCATTTCCGAGGCCTTGCGGGTGGCGACGGTGGGGCGCTCCTCGTTCAGTGTGCGCTTGTAGCGCTGCATGGCCTGGACGAAACCGCTCGGCAGATCGCCGCGCATCCGCCGTTCGAAATCGCCCCGGATCTCGGCGTCGATCTCGTCGAAGCGTTTCTGCCATTCCTTGCGGCGCGTGCTGGAGCGCAGCCCGGCGATCCGCCATTGGTCGCGGATCTCGGCGGGAACTTCGAATGGCTCATGGTCCCAGCCGAGCGCCTCGCGGGTTGCGGCAAGCTCCTTCGGCCCGAGAGCCGATCCATGTACCTTGGCGGTGCCGGCCTTGGTCGGCGCGCCATAGCCGATCGTGGTCTTGCAGGCGACCAGGGTCGGCCGCTCGCTCGCCCTGGCCGCCTCGATCGCCTCGGCGATCGCCTCAGGATCATGCCCGTCGCAGCGAACCGTATTCCAGCCGCTCGCCGCGAACCGGGCCGCCTGATCCGTCGAATCGGCCAGCGCGACCTCGCCGTCGATAGTAATGCCGTTGTCGTCCCACAGGACGATGAGCTTGTTCAGCTTGAGATGGCCGGCGAGCGTGAGCGCTTCCTGGCTGATCCCCTCCATCAGGCAGCCGTCGCCCACCAGCACGTAGGTATAATGGTCGACGATCCCGTCGCCGTAGCGCGCGTTCATGACGCGCTCGGCGATCGCCATGCCGACGGCGTTGCCGAGACCCTGGCCGAGCGGCCCGGTGGTGGTCTCGATTCCGGCCGCATGGCCAAATTCGGGGTGTCCCGCGGTCTTGGCGCCGAGCTGGCGGAAATTCTTGATCTGGTCGATGTCGATGTCGTCGTATCCGAGCAGATACAGGAGGCTGTAGAGCAGCATCGAGCCGTGCCCGGCCGACAGCACGAAACGGTCGCGGTCGGCCCAGTCGGGATCGCGCGGATCGAAGGTCAGGAAGCGGGTGAACAGCACCGTGGCGACGTCGGCCGCGCCCATGGGAAGGCCGGGATGACCCGACCCGGCCGCCTCGACGGCGTCGGCCGACAGGAACCGGATGGCGTTGGCCATCTGGCAATGCTGGTCGGGTGTTGTCATCAAGGCGCTCCGATTGACGGCCTGACGGCCGTGACGCGCGGCAGTCATCACATGGCTATGCTACTGTCAACAAACGAAGACCGCATCCTGGCGCGACGGATCGGGGGGATCGTGCCAGCGCGGCGCTTTCCATGGCCAGCCCGAAACGCTAGACCATGAAGGGCCATACGCGCATTCGCGGAAGGCATATGTCAGAACCGGGCTTTGCCCGCAGGTTGGTGTCAGGGGGACGACGCGATGCCGTCGGAAGATCCGTTCGAGGCGGCGCGTCTGCGCCTTCGGACCGCGATCGAGCGGCTGGAACACGCCATCGAGGAGCGTGAGGAGCGGGAATCGTTCCTGCGGGGCGGCGAAGCCGAGATTCAGCGTATGACGGCCGATCGCGGCCGGCTGGCGCGCGAACTCGACGCGGCGTTGGCGCGGGGCGAACGGCTCGATCGCGCCAACCGACAGGTCTCGCAGCGACTCGTCGACGCGATGGAACGGGTCCGCGGCGTGCTCGAACGCCACAAGTAAGGACAGCGGAGAGAGGTCGAATGCCACAGATCGTCGTCACTATCGACGAAAAGACCTATCGCATGGCTTGCGGCGAGGGGGAGGAGGCCCACCTGACGACTCTCGCTGCGGAGGTCGATGGCCGGATCGCCGAGCTGAGGCAAAGTTTCGGACAGATCGACGATCTCCGTCTGATGGTCATGGTGGCCATCATGGGCTCGGACGAATTGTTCGAGGCTCGGCGGCGGATTAGCAAACTCGAGGGCGAAATCGCCGACCATTCCGCTCGTTCCCACGAATTCGACGGTGCGCGGCATGCAGAGCGCACAAGTTTCGTCGATAGCCTTAACGAGACGGCGGAAGCGCTGGAGCGGCTCGGCGCGCGGCTTGGCGACCGTTAGGCGAAGCGCTACGGGACGGCGACGCCGTGCCGCAGGCATCGCTGCTGGCAGAACGCGTTCCTATTGTCGTCCGACGCTCTAGTTCCGCTTTCATGAGCAACGTCCAATCCCCTGCCGCCATCTCTGCCGTCCGCCAGAAAAGCCGCTTCCGGCCTGCCGTTGTGGCCTCACTGGTAGGGCCGGTCGCCGCGCTTGCCCTTTCCGGCTGCGCGGCGGTGCTGAATGCCGCGACCAGCGGCAATGGCTACAGCGTCGTCGAAGATATTCGCTATATGCCCGGCGACCGCGGCACTTACGACCTCTACATTCCGGCGACGGTAACGCCGGACACGCCGCTCGTCGTCTTCGTTTATGGCGGCGGCTGGGATTCGGGATCGAAGGACCTCTATCTGTTCGTCGGCCAATCGCTGGCAAGCGAGGGTGTCATCGTCGCCATCCCCGATTATCGCCATTATCCCGAGGTGCGATTTCCGGGCTTCATCGAGGATGCCGCCAAGGCGACAGTGCGAATCGCCAGGACCGTGCGCGGTGGCGCCTACGCCATGCCGGGCGGTCCGCACCCGCTGTTCCTGATGGGTCATTCGGCCGGCGCCGAGATCGCCGGTCTGCTCGCGACGGATGAGTCCTGGCTGGCAAAGGAAAGCCTATCCTCGCAAAGCCTCGCGGGCTTTATCGGCCTTGCCGGTCCGTATGATTTCCTGCCGCTGACGGAAGAGCGCTACAAGCTGATCTTCCCGGAGGAGCAGCGCGCCGCGAGCCAGCCAATCAACTTCGTCGACGGTGGGGAGCCGCCGATGCTGTTGATCGCCGGTGCCGACGATACGACGGTCGACCCGAAGAACACCCGCTCGCTGGCCGCGAAAATGCGCGCCTCGGGCGGTTCGGTGACCGAAACGATCTATCCGGAGGTCGATCATTTGGGGGCGATCACCGCCTTCGCGACCGCCATCCCGCTCAATGATACCGCGATCCGAGACGAGACCCTGAACTTCATCCGGAAGAACGCGCGGTGAGCGCGCTGGCGGACTACGGGTCCCGGCAATTTCCAGGGACGCAATCGATCGCGGGGCATTTCGTCGAGGTGGAGCCGATCGTCGACCATCGCTATTTCGGCGCGCTGTTCGCGGCCTTGGCCGAAGATGGCCAGGGCAGTATCTTCGATCACATGGCATACGGGCCGTTCGCCGACGAGGCCGTATTCCGCAGTTGGGCGGAAGCCACCTATCTCGCCGACAACATCCGGTTTCACGCCATCTTGCCTTTGACAACCGGTCGGGCGGAGGGGGTTGCCGCGCTGATGCGCACGGATGCGGCGAACGGCGTCACTGAGATCGGCCATATCTGCCTTGCCCCGTCCTTGCAGCGGTCGCGGGCGGCGAGCGAAGCCTTCTACCTGATCATGCGCCGGGTGTTCGACGAAATGGGCTACCGGCGCCTCGAATGGAAATGCGACGATCGCAACCAGCCGTCCAAACGGGCGGCCGAGCGGCTAGGGTTTCGCTACGAGGGGCTGTTTCGCCAGCACATGATCGTCAAGGGCCGCAATCGCGATACCGCCTGGTATTCGATCCTCGACAGCGACTGGCCGACGGTCAAAGCTGGCTTCGACGCCTGGCTGGCGCCGGAGAATTTCGACGCTGAGGGTCGCCAGCGGCGTGGGCTGACCGAGATGCGCGAGAGCCTCGCAAAAGCCGACTTGACTTAGAGCGCGCTCGAAGCGGTAGCCTTGCAAATATCGTGACGAGACACGGATAGGCATGAAGATCGGTGAACTGGCAAAGCGCTCTGGCCTGACGGCTCATACGATCCGCTACTACGAGCGGATCGGATTGCTCCCCTATGCTGACCGGGATTCTTCGAGGCAGCGAGACTACGACGCGTCGATCTTGACGTGGATCGAATTCCTCGCGCGCCTGAAGGCAACTGGAATGCCGATCAGAGAGATGCTGCGATACGCCGCACTTCGGGAACAGGGCGCAATGACCGAGGCCGAACGCAGCGAATTGCTCGAACGACATCGCATAAACGTTCGCAGGCAGATCGCCGAACTGCGGAACAGTCTTCTCGTCCTCGATGCCAAGATCACCGGCTATGCCGGATCCAAGCAGAGGAAGAAAAATCGTGATTCAGAATCAAACCACCCACGAAAGCAGGCTTGAACGAGGCCGGCGCGCGCTCGCCGAGATCGACGGGGAGGCCGGCGAGAAAGTGGTGTCGTCGTTAGCCGATATCGCGCCCGATTTTGCTCGTTATCTGATCGAATTTCCGTTTGGCGACATCTATTCCAGACCCGGTCTCGACATTCGCAGTCGCGAGATCGCGACCATTGCCGCCCTAACTGCGATGGGGACGGCCGCGCCGCAATTGAAGGTTCACATAGAAGCCGGATTGAATGTCGGTCTGTCCCGAGACGAAATCACTGAAATCATCATGCAGATGGCGGTCTATGCCGGTTTTCCGGCGGCACTCAACGGATTGTTCGCTGCCAAGGACGTTTTCTCCGTCCGAGACGATGCGGAAAAAGAGCGGGCGGCGTGAGGGGCCATCGGTTGTCGGCAACTTATCCTCTGGCGGGGACGATGGTCACCAGGGCGTCGGACGGGTAGATCGACTCGAACAAGACGCCGTCGCCCGGCATGAAGCGCATCAGGGTCCGGCCTTCGCTATCGGCCATCTCCAGCGTTCCATCGCGCGACGAGCGCCATTGCGAGACGCTCTGCAGGGTGGGCGAGCCGGCGCAATCCGGGCCGATCGGAGCGTTGGCAAAGCCGGCCTCAAGGTTTGGGCTCGCCGCAATCTTGCAGGTTGCGCCGCTGCGCAGGTCGATCAAACGCACGGCGTTCAGACGAGTCGTGTCCGCGGCAGCGGTCGAAACCATTGCCGTGGCCGCGAGGGTCGCTACGCCAGCGACCGGCTCCGTCGCCGTGACCGTTGCGCCCTGCAGGCCGGCGACGAAGACGGAAGCGGCAATTCCGGCCCCAAAGGCCGTCGCGGCAAAGTTCATATCGGTTCCCTCACGAAATTGTTCGGGACCATTATGCTTCCTAGAACCTTAAGCGAAGGTTGACGCGGATTGCGACCGTTAGCAAAGCCTTCAGTCCTGGCGAGGGAGGATGCCCGCTTTCACCGATTCCGTTACCGGCGAAACCGGCGTCTGTCCCTGGAACCAATGGGTGAGGTTGCGGACGACGAGATCGCCCATCGCACCCCGCGTGTGCCGCGACGCGGAACCGACATGCGGCAACAGCACGGTATTGGGCAGTGCGATCAGCCGGGCGGGAACGTGCGGCTCTTTCTCGAAGACATCCAAGCCGGCGGCACGGATCGTACCGTTTTCCAGGGCCTCGATCAGCGCTGGCTCATCGATGGTCGTGCCTCGGCCGATATTGACGACGACGCCGTCAGGCCCGAGCGCCTTCAGCACTTTAGCATCGACGGCGCGTTCGGTGGCCGCGCCGCCGGGTGCCGCGATAATCAGCGTATCGACCGAGCTGGCGAGGCTTTCCAGGCTTGGATGGTAGCGATAGGTGACATCGGTCCGCTCCGAACGGTTGTGATATTCGATCGGCACGCCGAAGGCTTCGAGGCGCCGGGCGATGGCCAGGCCGATGCGTCCAAGGCCCATGATGCCGGCGGTGCGCCCGCGCAGCGTCATCGGAGTCAGCGGGTAGTTGCCCTCGCTCTCCCACCGACCCTCGCGCAGGTGCTTTTCCGCCGCATAGAGTTCGCGCACCGTCATCAGGAGAATGGCGAGCGTCGTGTCGGCGACCTCATCGGTGAGTACGTCGGGGGTGTTGGTCACCATGACGCCCTTGGATGTCGCGTGCTTCACATCGACGCCGTCATAGCCGACGCCGAAATTGGCGATGATCTCAAGGTTGGGCAGCGCATCCATCATGGCGGCCGGCACCGCGCCCATCAGCGCGATCCCGCGTACGGCGTTGCGGCGGTCCTGGCTCAGCTTCGACACATCGCGATCAGGAACATGCTCGACATCGAAGGTGGTCTTCAGCGTATCGAGCGTATCGGGGTTCAGTTTGCCGGGGACGAGAATGGTCATGGAGGACAGGTCGGACATGAGGGTTTCCTTGGAAAAAGTGTGGATCGAAGAATTGCGATGGGTCAGTCGGGCCAGGCGAATTCGCTGGACTGTCGGATTTTGAGTTCCGGAGTGATGAGGATGGTCTCTTCGCTCGCCGGCTGGCCCTGGAGGCGGTCGAGCAAGGCGCCCGCCGCCCGCCGCCCGACCTCGCTCTGGCCGTTCGCGACGGTGGTCAGCGAGGGCGTCGCGATCACCGCCTCATCGATGTCATCATAACCGATCACCGCGACGTCGACACCCGGCCGCAGTCCCGCGCGCGACAAGCCGTACATGACGCCGAGCGCGACGAGATCGGAAAAGCAGACGATCGCGGTCGGGCGGTTCTCGATGGCGAGAAAAGCGGACACGGCGTCGAAGCCGGAATGGCGGTCACGCGGGCCTTTGATGCGCCATTCGTCGCGGAATTCGATGCCGCCGCGCGTCAGCGCCGCCAGATAGCCGGCCTCCCGATCGCGCCCGGTCGAGGTCATCGCCGTGCCGCCGATCATCGCGATCGAGCGGTGGCCGCGCCCGATCAAATGGTCGACCGCGAGCCCCATGCCGTAGGAATCGTCGCCGCGAAAGCCACAGACGCCGGAGCCCTCGATCGTGCGAGCGATCAGTGTCACGGGCAATTCGTTTTCCTCGGCCAGGTGGATGTCGCTGGCCGGGGTGCCGATGGCCGGTGACAGGATCAGCCCGTCGGCACCCAGTTGCAGCATCGTATCGACGAACGAGCGCTGCTTGGCCAGTTCGTCGTGATGGTTGCACAGGATGAAGGTCTGGCGGCGCCGGTCGAGCTCGTCCTCGACGGATTTCAGGATCTCGCCGAAGAACGGATTCATGATGTCATGAACGCAGACACCGAGAATGCCAGATCTCGACGTTCGCAGCGAGGCAGCGCGCCGGTTGTAGATGTAGCCGAGATCGCGCGCCGCATGCTTGATGCGTTCGCGCGTGACCTCCGCGACCAGAGGGCTGTCGCGCAGGGCCAGCGATACGGTGGCGGTCGAAAGACCCAGCGAATCCGCGATCGTCGAGAGTTTGACCTTCTGCGCCACCTAGGACCGTTCCCCCCGTTTCCACTGATGTCGCGTCGATCTATGGCAAACACTGGCGGTTGCGCAAAGCCCTGTCGGTGCTTTCGCCGCAAGGAACGCTGCAGGCGTAAGCTCAATCACCCGCTGAAATGTCCATCGCCGGCGTCGCGCCGGTGTCGGCGAGGTTCTGTGCCATACGCCGCAACAGCTTGCGCAGCGTCTTGCGCTCCCGGCCGGAAAAGCCGGCCAGCGCGGCGCGATCGACGGCCTTTCGCGCCGCGCCCACCGCATCGACGATGGCTGCGCCCTTGTCGGTCAGATGCGCGTGGCTCTGGCGCCCGTCGCGCTCGGAACCCCGTTTCTCGACGAGACCTTGAGCGATCAGGCGGGTCACGGTCTTGGTAATCGTCGGCGGCCGCACCGACAGGCGCTCGGCCAATTCGCGCAAGGACATGCCGTCCTCTTCGCTGATTGCAAGCAGAACCGTGTCCTGTCCGGGATAGAGATCGAGCGTCGCTAGACGTCCCGCCAGAGCGGTCCGCGCGATGCGCGCGGCGACGCCGAGATGCGTCGTCGCCGACCGCTTCCTCTGCTTCTTCCCCGCCATCTTGTCCCAATCCCTCTTCGCGGGGCAAAATGACGAAGTGCCGCTATGTTGTCCACCTTGTTTGCCCGTTACCCTCATGCCAGGAACATCGCTACGGGCCAAACATACCAGGCTCATCACGAGGATCGACCATGCGGCCATGCTACGAGGAGATGACGAGCGAGGAACTCGCGGCCGGCCGAGCGATGCTCGAAGCGGCCGTCGCGGTGATTCCGATCGCCGCCGTGGAGCAGCATGGGCCGCATCTGCCGCTCGGCACCGATGCGATGCTCGCCGACGCGATGGTCGAGACAGTGCTGGCAATGCTGCCGGCGGAGCGCCCGGTGACGTTTCTGCCGACGATTCGGATCGGTAAGTCCACCGAACATACGCGGCTTTCTGGCACACTGAGCCATGACTGGCGGACGGCAACGACGGCCCTGATCGAAATCGGCGAGGGGCTCGCTTCCAACGGCTTTCGTCGTCTCGTTATCGTCAACGCCCATGGCGGCAACACGCCGGTCATGGATACCGCCGCGCTGGAACTACGTAAGGCGTATGGCGTGCTGGCCGCGACCTGCTCCTGGCTGCGCTTCGGCATTCCGGACGGCTTGCTGCCGGCCACGGAGGTCGCCACCGGCATTCATGGCGGCGCGGTGGAGACATCGCTGATGCTGCATTTCCGGCCGGAGCTCGTGCGGACCGGCGCGGTGCGGGATTTTGCCTCGCTCCAGAATGAGCTCGACGGCTCTGCCAAACGGCTGCGGGCGCATGGTCGGCTCGGCTTCGGCTGGATGGCCGAGGATCTCAATCCGGTGGGGGTCGTCGGCAACGCCACGCTGGCCACGGCGGATATCGGCGCGGCGATCGCCGACTATCAGGCAAAAGCGTTCGTGGAGTTCCTCGCCGACGTGCTGGCCTTCGACTTGTCGCGCCTGCACTGAACGGGCGTCACGCCGGAACGGCGGGAGCGGTTCAGCTTTCCATCCAGCGCCGCAGGAGATTCGACCGCGTCTTCATCACCCGGTCGAGGGTTTGCCGCGGGACGTCAGCGTGCCGCAGCTCCTCGACGGTGGTGTCGAGATCGAACAGGATTTCGCGCTGGTCGGCATGCCGGACCTGGCTGCGCGCCCAGCCGACGGCCACCCGGCGCGTGCCGCGCGTCACCGGGTCGACACGGTGGAGGGTGGTCGAGGGATAGGCGACCAACTGGCCGGGCGCGAGCTTGACTTCTTCCTCGCCGGCGGTGGTTTCGATGATCAGCGCGCCGCCGTCGTAAGTCTCCGGGTCGTCGAGGAACAGCGTGAAGGAGATGTCGGTCCGAATGCCTCCGATCATGGCATCGTCGACGTGACTGCCATAGGCCATGCCTGGCTCGTAGCGGGAGAGGATCAGAGGAGTCAGCCGGCTCGGCCGAGCAAACATGCGAAACAGGGCGTTCGCTTCGATGCGCTTGGCAAGCGTCGCGCGCAGGGTGTCGACCCCGTTGTCGCCGCGCCCCGCCTGGAGATTGTTTTTGACCGCCCGCGCATGCCACCCGGCGGTGGCCCGTCCGTCGACGAATTGGGCCGCGTCGAGCACCGCGCACGCATCTTTTACCTCGTTCTGATTGAGAACGTCGCCGATTACCAAATACATTATCAGTCCTTACTTTGGCGATCACGAAATCTATGGAGATTTCATTCTTTTGAATGATTCCAATCTGCGATTTAGACTGATTCTAAAGAATGATTTCCTTACGATTTCTTATATTTTCCTATAGACGCGGCAGATCGTCTTGTGGCACGGGAAAAGCGGCCGGGCAACACTTTGGCGTGCTCGAGACCGAGATTGAAGGAGCAAGTATGAATCATCGTCGCAAAATTTGGATGGGGGTCGGAGCCTTCGTGTTGGCCGGATCCGCGGCCTCGGCCGGAACGGCAACGACCGGACTGGTGGACGCCGGTCCGCGGCTTTATGCTGGGGAGGAGGCCGCCGAGCGCGGCTATCGCATCGCAGAAGCCGGCGAGTCCGGCGAGGCCGGGCACACGCAGGAAGCGGGCGAGGCCGGCAAAAGTGGCGAGGCAAGCGCCGCCGGCGAGGGCGGCGAGAGCGGCAAGCCTAGCGAAGGCGGTGAGGGTGGCGAAGGAGGTGAAAGCGGTGGATCCGTCGATCTCAACACTGACGACGCGGCCTATTTCGCCGAGCTTTCGAAGATGCGCGGCCATCTGATGGCGGCCGAGGCACTGCTTGAGGCGGGCGAGACTGAGATGGCAGCTCCGCATCTCAAGCATCCGCTGAAGGAGAACTATGAAGCCCTGGAAGCGGCCTTCGAGGCCCGGAGTGTGCCGGAGTTCGAGGCGACCCTTGAAACGATGGAAGCCAGCGACCCGGCCAATTCGGCTGACGCGCTGACCAAGATCGCCGAAGCCCGAAAGGCGATCGACGTGGCCGGAGAGGGAATCGACCCAAGCGCGAAGGCGCATGGAGTGGTGGCGTTGTTGCGCGAGGCGGCGCAGGAATACGAGGAGGGTGTCAAGGACGGTAAGGTCGAAGAATTGGCCGAGTACCAGGACGCTTACGGCTTTGTGCGAGCGGCCGATTCGGTCATGCAGGGATTGTCGGGCGATATTCCGGCGGAAGCGGCGGCCGCGCTGAACGAGGCGCTGTCGACGTTGAAGGACGCGCTTCCGTCCGCGGTCCCGCCGCAAGACGATCTGATGGACAGCGGCGCGTTCAGTGCGGCCGTCGCCCAGGCGGAGTTGGCCGCCTCTGCCATTTAGGTATTTGGGGCCGGCCAAGCCGCCGGCCCCATAGACTACGCTTTCCGCCGCGTTGCCTCCATGAAGCTCCGCAGGACCGCGTTCATGCGGGTCTGATAGCCGGTGCCCTCGGCCTTGAACCAGTCGAGCACGTCCTTGTCGACGCGCAGGCTGATCGGCGTCTTGGCTTCGGGATAGACAAGCTCGGCGTCTTTCCAGAAGTCGGCGCCAAGGCTGGGGCCTTCAGGGGCATCGGGATTGTGATGCAGTTCACCCCGGCGATCCATTTCGCGGATTTCTTCCAGCGTGGCTGTCTTCATAGTCTTGTCGCTCATCGCGACCACCCTTCCATGCCGTGATCAGACGGCGTTTGTTCCCGCGGGGAGTCCAAACCAGGACAAAGCATTCGTCTTCGACGAGGCCGATCGCGACGAAGCGCTTCTCTCCGTACTCCTCGCGACGATCTTCTTTTTGAGCGCAGAAGCCTTCGAAAATCCTGGCCGCGCGCACCATGTCGACACCGCGCTCGCGAAGCACTTGCTCGCGTTTTTCCTCATTCCATTCAAACTCCATCGGTGGCCCCATGGATTTTTGGCAATGGAATTCGGGAGCTTGAAGGGCATCGTCCATGAGTCGTATATACAAATTGAATGCACTACGCAACCCCGTGCATTCGCGATCGGACGCGCCTATATCGTTGGCCGGTCCACGAGGGAGACTCTGATGTCCGATACCGCCCGCCAAACCGACGCGCAGATCCCGGTCACCGTCCTCACCGGTTATCTGGGCTCCGGCAAGACGACGCTGCTCAACCGCATCCTGTCCGAGGATCACGGTCGCAAATACGCGGTGATCGTCAACGAGTTCGGCGAGATCGGCATCGACAACGACCTCATCGTCGAATCCGACGAAGAGATCTACGAGATGAACAATGGCTGCGTCTGCTGCACGGTGCGCGGCGATCTTGTGCGCGTCGTCGAGGGGCTGACCCGCCGCAAGGGCCGCTTCGACGCGATCATCATCGAGACGACGGGGCTCGCCGATCCGGCGCCGGTGGCGCAGACCTTTTTCATGGACGAAGACGTGCGCGCCAAGACCAAGCTCGACGCCGTCGTCGCGCTGGTCGACGCCAAGCATTTGCCGCTGCGACTCAAGGACAGCCGCGAGGCCGAGGACCAGATCGCTTTCGCCGACGTGGTGCTGCTCAACAAGACCGATCTCGTTACCCCGGAGCAACTCGCGGTGGTCGAGGCGACGGTCCGTGCGATCAATCCCACCGCCGTGATCCATCGCACCGAACGGGCCGGCATCGACCTGAAACGGGTGCTCGGGCAGAGGGCTTTCGACCTGAAACGCGTGCTCGACAATGATCCGGAATTTCTCACGGGCGCGGAAGAGGTCCATGACGACCATGCCTGCGGCCCGGACTGCGATCATGATCACCATCACCACGGCCATGCCCACCACGGCCACGACCACCACCACCATGATGCGGCTTCGCCCTTGCACGATGTGACGGTGAAATCGGTCTCGTTGCGTGGTGGCGAGCTCGACAGCGAAAAATTCTTTTCCTGGATTCAAGCGCTGACCCAGGAGCAGGGGCCGAACATCCTGCGGCTCAAAGGCATCATCGCCTTTGCCGGCGATCCGGACCGCTACGTCGTGCAGGGCGTCCACATGATCGTCGAGGGCGATCACCAAAGGCCATGGCGCGACGACGAAAAGCACGAGAGCCGGCTGGTGTTCATCGGGCGCGAGCTCGACGCCGAAGAATTGTCCGCCGAGTTCGAGGCGTGTGCGGCACGTCAGCGGGAAAATGCCTGATGCCGTCGATCGCGGCCTATGAGTTTTCCGATTTCGTCGAGACGGCGGTTTTCTTGAAGGATCAGCCGGTCTTCGCGGTCGCCGATGGCACCGTACGGTTTCCGGCGGGCGGCGAGCGGGTGGTCGAGGCGCATCCGGGCGGGCTGTTGTCGGCGCGCTACGATCCTTACGGCCGGCGGCTTCTGACCGGGGGCGAGGACGGCCGCGTGGTGTCGGTGGACGGCGGCGGGGCGGCGCGCGAGATCGCCTCGATCGGCCGCAAATGGATCGCGTCTGTTGCTGGCGGTCCCAAGGATACGGTGGGCTTCGCCTCGGGCAAGACCGCCTATGTCCGGCTTGGCGGCGGCGCGCTCAAGGAAATCCGCCATGAGCGCACGGTCGAGGATATCGCCTTCGCGCCGAAGGGGATCCGCGCGGCGACCGCCCGCTACGACGGCGCCTCGCTGTTCTTTCCCGCGACCGACGCCGCCCCGGCCGCACTCGAATGGAAGGGAGCGCATCTCGGCATCGATTTTTCGCCCGACGGACGCTTCCTCATAACGGTCATGCAGGAAAACGCCCTGCATGGCTGGCGGATCGATGACGGCAAGCACATGAAGATGACCGGCTATCCGGCCAAGGTGAAAGACTGGTCCTGGTCGGCGAAGGGCAAGTTCCTGGCGACCTCGGGCGCGCCGGCCGCGATCCTGTGGCCGTTCTCCGGCAAGGATGGGCCGATGGGCAAGGCGCCGCTGGAACTGGGCACGCGCGGCGACACGATGGTCACCGCCGTCGCCTGCCACCCGGCCGAGGACATGCTGGCGATCGGCTATGGCGACGGGATGATTCTGGCCGTTCGCTTTGCCGATTCCAAGGAAGCGCTGCTGCGGCGGGGCGGGGCGAGCCCGGTCAGGACGATGGCCTGGAGCGGCGAGGGCCGCTTGCTCGCCTTCGGGTCGGAATCCGGCGAGGCCGGCGTGATCGACATCTCAGGGTGAACGATGAGGAACATGGCCACAAGGCTCGGTGACAAGTTCGAATCGATCAGATCCGGCGTTCGGGAGATGAATACCGCCGAGGCGGGACGTAGCGCGCGCGATTATCCGCCGAGCCCCGCCTGATGGACGCTCTGACCCTCTTCGGCGTGGTCGCCGTCACGCTGATGCTGGCCTTCTATGCGCTCGAAGAAAAAAGCGCCTGGTTCGTTCTCTCGTTTGCCGGTGCGTGTGCGCTCGCGTCCATCTATGGCTTTCTGTCCGGTGCATGGCCGTTCGGCGTGGTCGAGGCGGTGTGGTCCCTCGTCGCTTTGCGTCGCTGGCGAAAGAAAGCGGAGAACTGAGGCTGACCGACGCGGGCTTTGCTTCTGGTCTGAAGCTACCGCCCGTGCTCCTCGTCCTCGGCCGGTTCGTCCGTCACGGCCGCCTCGATCGTGCAGACGATGCCCTCGGGGCGGTAGTCGATCTTGACCTCGCCGCCGAATTCGGCCGCCATCGCCTGTTCGATCAGGCGTGAGCCGAAGCCGCGCGTCTCCGGCGCTTCGACCGGCGGGCCGCCGATCTCCCGCCAAGTGAAGGTGAGCTGCCGCGTTCCTCCCACGACTGCCAATCCCCATTTGATCGTGACATGGCCGCTGTCGTTGGATAGCGCGCCGTATTTGGTCGCGTTGGTGGCGAGTTCGTGCAAACCGAGCGCCAGTGCGAGACTCTGCCGCGCGGTCAGCCGCAGTTCGGGACCGGAAGCGGAAATCCGCGTCTCGTCCTCCGGCTGGTGGGTCTTGAGCGAATTGGCGACGATCGCCGCGATCGGCGCCGATGTCCAACTCGTCTGGGTGAGGATGTCGTGCGCCTGGCCCAGCGCGATCAGCCGGGCGGAGAAGGCGGCGAGGCCGTCCTGGACGTTGGTCGCCCGGCGCAACGTCTGGTTGGCGAGCGCGTTGACCATGGCGAGCGTGTTCTTGACGCGGTGCTGGAGCTCGCGCGTCAGCATCTGCTGGCGCTCTTCCGATTCCTTCTGCTCGGTTACGTCGCGCATCGCCCCGACGAAGCGCACGGTCCGCCCATCCTCGACCAATGTCTGACCGTTCGAATGGATGTGGCGGGTGACGCCGTCCTCAAGCCCGATGGCGCGATAGACGATATCGTATTCGCTGCTGGATTTGGAATCGAGCACGGCGGTTACGGCGGCCGCGACCCGATCATGGTCATCGGCATGCAGTCCAGGCAGGAAGGTATCCTCGTAACTGACAGGCACCCCAGCCCGCAGGCCGAACAGCGCGCGGGCACGATCGTCCCATAAGAGCACGCCGGTTCGCAGGTCATAATCGAAGGTACCGATCGCCGCCGATTCCTGGGCCAGCCGAAGCCGCCGCTCCGTTTCAGCCAGCGCCTGCTCGGCTTGTCGGCGCTGGCTGAAGGCCCAGGTCCGGTTGAGCGCCTCGCGGATGAAGGCGATCTCCTCGTCACTCCACTGCCGGGGTTTGGCGGCGTGCAGATAGAGGATGACCCGAACCTGGTCTTCCTCGACGACCGTCAAATTGACGAGCGCGCCGATTCCGATTTCCGACCAGGCCTCCTTGATCGCCGGCGAGGCGGCATGCTCGTCCGTGTTCTCGATGACGAGCAGGCCGGAACGCAATTTCTCTACAAAATCAGGTCCAAAGCGTGCGAGTGGAAAAGTTCCCGACAGCGGCGTCGCGCTGTCTGCTGTCCATTCGCTGGAGATCGTCGCGGCCGTCTCGGCACCGTCGACACTGGCGTAGCCGACCCGGGCAATGCTGAGTGTTTCACCGAGTATCCGAAGCGCCTTGGCGGTGTGGCTGACCTGCGCCTCGCCGAGAATGAGTTCGTCGCCGAGCCGCAAAAGTGCTGCCTGCCGCGCCTCACGCGCCCGCTCGGCGGTGCGATCGACGATCGCACCGGGAAAGCGCAGCGGGTTTCCGGCGCTATCGTGGAAGCAACGACCCTTCGCGAATATCCAGTGAACCGCGCCATCGCCATCGACAGTTCGGTATTCCTGCGCATAGGGAGCCGCTGTCTCGGCGGCGGTTTTGATCGTCGCACTGACCCGGTCGAGATCGTCCGGATGAATGCCGCGCAGAAACGTCTCGATGGGCACGCCCTTGTCGGCAAGCGCCGGGTCGACGCCGAACAGGCGCGCAAAGCGCGCATCGACATAGACACTGTCGCCCGGAATATCCCAATCCCAAGTTCCGATCAGTTCCGACACCTCGAGCGCGAGGTGCAGCCGCTCCTGGCTAGCCTCCAGTTCCTCACGCTCCTTACGCTCACGCGTTCGGTCCCGCAGAATCTTGAGGACGCCGGCTGGCTTCTCGTCGTCGCCCAACAGCGGCATCATTTCGCCGCTGGCGAAGAAACGCGAACCGTCGGCCTTGAGGTGCCAGCGCTCGTCGCTTGCCTTGCCCATGCTCAGCGAAATGCGCATTTCGCGCTCGGGAATGCCGTCCTCGACGTCCTCGGGGGTGAAGATGGTCGCGATCGGTCGGCCGACGATCTGGCGTTCGGACCAGCCGAGAACTGCTTCCGCCGCGTCGTTCCAGGTCGTCACGACGCCGTCGAGATCGGCCGCGATGATGGCGTAGTCGATGGCGCTCTCGACGATGAGGCGATAGCGAGATTCGGTTTGGTGCAAGGCCTTTTTCAGGCTGGCGATCTCTTCCGCCGCGGTGTCGAGCCGGGCCTGCGAATCGTTTCTGGTCGCAGCCTCGATTTGCGAAAGCCGCAGCTTTAGCGCTGCGTTCTCCGCGAGCACCGCTGCCAGGCGGTCGTCCTGTGCCAATTCCATGCGGCAGCGTCCCCTGCGCATCTTGAGGCAAGCCGGATTTGCCTCGGCTTGTCTCATCGATGTCCCTTGTCATGCCTATGCCATCTCATCGACAGGTCAACAAGAGTACCCATATCCAAGCCATTAATTTTAAATGACTATTGGCATTATTTCCTGTGCGGGACAGCGTCCCCTTGATTTGCCGTGACGGCAGTATCGCCAGTAATTACAGGAGACTGCCTCCGGCCGGTCGGCGCCAGTGGTCCGGTGGCGCCAGCGAGATGTCCCGGCGTGATTTCCAGAGCCAGCAACCGGTGCGGCTCGAATGGCCCCGGCATGGCGAGATTCGCCGTGGCCACGCGCGAAAAGCCGAAGCGACCGTAATATTCCGGATCGCCCATCAGCAGGACCGCGCCATGGCCGAGCCGCGCGGCCTCGCAGATGGAATGGCGCATCAGCGCACCGCCGATGCCGGCCTTGTGCAGGCTCGGATCGACGGCGAGCGGGCCGAGGAGAAGTGCCGGGACTTCCTCCTCGCCGCGACAGCCAGCGGCGATGCCCCACAGCCGCACGGTTCCGACCAGGCGACCGTCGGCGGCGATCGCCGCGAAGGCGAGATCGGCCGCCGGTCGCCGCCCACGCCGGAGTGCCTCGGACGCCTTGCGCTTGCGGCCAGGACCCATCGCGGCGTCAAGGAGAACTTCGCGCGCGGCGACGTGCCGCCCGGTTTCCCGAACGATCGAAAACAGCGGCGCGGCGGCCTCAAAGGCCGTGGCATGAAGGAATGCGGACATAAGACCCCCACTGATCGACAGGAGGCGGAAGGGAACGGCCGGGCAATACCGCGGCGCGAGGGCGAAACGCCCGGCGCGGCGGCGCCGGGCGTCAGCTTCGGGGCGACAGGCTGGGTCGTCGCGATCGCGTTCTCATGCGGCGCCTCAGATCACGTAGGCGCGCAACGGCTCGATGCCGTTGAAGGCGACCGAGGCATAGGTGGTCGTATAGGCGCCGGTGCCTTCGATCAGCACCTCGTCGCCGACCGTCAGCGAGATCGGCAGCGGGTAGGGCGTCTTCTCGTAAAGGACGTCCGCCGAATCGCAGGTCGGGCCAGCGATGACACACGGTTCCGTTCGCTCGCCGTCATGCTTCGTGACCATCGGGTAGCGGATCGCCTCGTCCATGGTCTCGGCGAGACCGCCGAACTTGCCGATGTCGAGATAGACCCAGCGATTGGCGTCCTCGGCCGACTTCTTCGACACCAGCACGACCTCCGCCTTGATGACGCCGGCATCGCCGACCATGCCACGGCCCGGCTCGATGATCGTCTCCGGCAACCGGTTGCCGAAATGCTTGCGCAGGCTGGCGAAGATCG
Organism: Aurantimonas coralicida; assembly: GCA_011050685.1. Classification (GTDB taxonomy): domain Bacteria; phylum Pseudomonadota; class Alphaproteobacteria; order Rhizobiales; family Rhizobiaceae; genus Aurantimonas; species Aurantimonas coralicida_A. Next base: position 14,033 of record DRFF01000133.1, on the reverse strand, counting down.
CCTGGCCATAGGCGCTCGCGGTCGGCACGTCCCTCAGATAGCGGGTCGGGAAGCCGCCGCCCATGTTGACGAGGGTCAGCACGATGCCCTTTTCGGCCAACGCCCCGAAGACGTATTTGGCGTCGGCGATCGCCGAGTCCCAGGCTTCGGTGTCGGTCTGTTGCGAGCCGACATGGAAGGAGACGCCGGTGGCGGTAAGACCAAGAGCGTCGGCATGCACCAGCACGTCGATCGCCATCGCCGGAACGCAACCGAACTTGCGCGACAGTGGCCATTCGGCGCCCTCGCCATCGGTGAGGACGCGGCAGAACACGCGGGCACCTGGTGCGGCGCGGGCGATCTTCTCGACCTCCTCGACGCAATCGACTGCGAACAGCGAGACACCGAGCGCGTGGGCGCGGGCGATGTCGCGTTCCTTCTTGATGGTGTTGCCGTAGGAGATGCGCTTGGCCGTCGCACCAGCCTCGAGCGCCATCTCGACCTCGGCGACCGAGGCGCAGTCGAAGTTGGAGCCGAGCGAGGCGAGCAGGCGCAGGACTTCCGGCGCCGGGTTGGCCTTGACGGCGTAGAAGATCGCCGAATCGGGCAATGCCTTGCGGAAGGCGTTGAAATTGTCCTCGACGATGTCGAGGTCGACGACGAGGCAGGGGCCATCCGGTCGTCGGGTGGCGAGGAAATCAAGGATGCGCTGCGTGGCCATTGGGCTCTCCCATTGACCCGATCCTTGCGGATCGGAAAATCGACGAGGAGCGACTGCAAGAATGCCGCGGACAGCCGATAGCGACCCTCCGAACGGCCTCTTGCGAGACGCGACGATGGCCGGATGCGAACGCGGAACGTCCGTCTCCGGTAATCAGTCTGCCATGGCTTGGTGGGCTTGGACCCGCCGCACTTCAGGCAAGGATGGTGTGCCTCTTCAGTATTCCCGGCTTTGGAGACCAGGAGAGACCAGAAAGGCCCGGACCGTCGTTGCTTCAAGGCGTCCTCGATCTCGCGAAGCTCGCAAAACCGACTGGATGTGTTACGTCCAGGTACCGTCCCGGCAACCCTCGCATTTGAGGACCGGGGGACGCCCACAGGCACGTGCGACTTGGGGCGAGATGCGATGTATGCCGGTGATCCGTCATAAACAAGGGGGGAAGATCTCCCCGATTGATTTTTCGACCGTTCCCGTAGCAGGAAGGGTCGTCGGCGTTGTCCGGCGGCCACAATCACAAGCCTGGAGCAAGGTGCCCGAATGGATACGCTGACCCGGATGCGCGCCTTCATCGCCGTCATCGAGAATCAAGGGTTCTCCGCGGCGGCCCGCAAGACCGGACGCTCCAAGGCGCTTCTGTCGAAATATGTGCGCGAGCTGGAGGACGAGCTCGGCGTACTCCTGATCAACCGGACCACCCGGCAGATCGCCCTGACGGCGGCTGGGGAGGTCTATCTGTCGCGCGCCTCCGGCATCCTCGCCGATCTCGAAAGCCTCAACGAGGAGGCGCGGGAAGCGACCGGCGAGGCCAAGGGGACGATTCGCGTCTCGGCGGCCCGGACTTTTGGCGACGCCGAGTTGGGGCTCAGCCTCGTCGACTTCGCCAAGGACCACCCTGACATCGGGCTCGACATCCATCTCGACGACAGTTTCGTCAATCTGGTCGAGGAAGGCTTCGACGTCGCGATCCGCATGACGCGGCTGGCCGATTCGGCGATGATCGCCCGGCGACTGGCCTCGCTCGACTTCGCCATCGTCGGCAGCCCCGATCTGTTGAAGCGGCTCGGCCGGCCCACGCACCCCTCGCAGATCGCCGGCTTTCCGGCGGTGATCGATTCCAATTCGCGGATGTTCTCCAACTGGATCTTCCGCGATCCCGAAACCAGGGAGACGATCCCGGTCACCGTGTCGGGAAAATTCACCGCCAACAGCCCGATCACCGTGCGCGCGGCGGCGATTGCTGGCCTCGGTCTGGCGCTGAGCCCGAGCTTCGTCATCCGCAAGGACATCGAGGCGGGAAAATTGGTGACGGTGCTCGACGACTACATGCCGAGCGAAGCGGGGATCTACGCGGTCTTCCCGCATCGCCGCCATCTACCGGCGCGGGTACGGCTGTTCGTCGACTATCTGGCGGACTGGTTCAGGAAGTGCGATTCGAAGCGGCGGAACGGCGGTTGAGGCGAGCCGGCCGGCGCCCGCAGCTTTTACCCAACCTTAGCAGACCTGCGGTAGGCTAGCTGCATGTTGAGTCGATCCTTCCTCGCCGCGCTGGCTCTCTTCGCCGCCGCTCCCGCCGCCGCCCACGAGCAGGCCGTGCCGGCCGTCGCGCGTTCCGAAATGCCGTATGCCGTCGAAGCCGATCCCGGCACGATCGTCATCGAGACCGGCGAGCGCAAACTCTATCTGCTGACGGGGCAGGGTAAGGCGCTGGAATACGACATCGCCGTCGGCAAGCCGAGCGAGCAGTGGTTCGGCAAGAGCTGGATCTCGAAAAAGCGCGACAATCCCACCTGGACGCCGACGCCGTCGATGCGCAAGAAGAACCCGAGCCTGCCCAAATCGGTGGGGTCGGGACCGAAGAATCCGCTAGGCGAAAGGGCGCTGAATCTCGGCTGGGGCGCCTACCGCATCCATGGGACCAACTCTCCGAACTCGATCGGCAGCGCCGCATCCGCCGGATGTTTCCGGATGCGCAATGCCGACGTCAAGGATCTGTTCGAGCGGGTGAATATCGGCGCACAGGTCTTGGTCCTGCGCTGAGCCGGGGACGAAACAAGCGCATCGTCCAAACTTCGGCCATTCTTATGCTGTTTCAGATTCCTACGAATTCGGAGGGGAACGGCCTTGCATCATCGTGTCACGGCAGGCGTTCTGGGGATCGCCGCTGCCTTACTGGGCACCGGGGCTGCCTCGGCCCATCCGCACGTCTTCGCCGAGGCAAAGATCGAAATCGTCGGCACCCCGGATGGTCAGCTTGCGGCGATCCGCAACATCTGGCGCATGGATGAGCTATTTTCCTCCTCGGTGATCGTCGATTTCGACAAGAACGCCAACGGCACCCTCGACGACGACGAACTCGCCGAGGTCGGAGCGACCGTCAAGGAATCGATCGCCGAGTGGAATTTCTACACCTTCGTGGAAGCCGGTGGCCGCGATGTGACGATGGCTCCGCCGGACGAAATTCTTATGCTGTGGGAAAACAACCAGCTTTTGATGTTCTTCGAGATGAAGGCCGGCGAACCGGTCGACCTCGCCAAGGACAAGCTGACGGTTTCCAACTTCGACGAAACCTTCTTCGTCGCCTTCGACTTTGCCAGCGAAGGCGATTTCCAGTTGGTCGACATGCCAAAAATCTGCGTGAAGAAATTCCTCGTGCCGGACGAGGACGAAGCCGCCAAGCAGTGGCTGGCATCGGTTGCGACGCTGGCCCCGGATGAAACCATTCCCGACGACGGCGTTAACTACTCCAAGGTCCTGGCGGCACGGCTGGAGGTGACATGCGCGCCCGCGAGCTGATTGGCCTCGGCACGGCAATAATTTTCGCGGCCGCGCTGATCGCCGAACCGGCCCTGGCCAAATCCTCGCTCGGAATCGGCAGCGCCGAGGTGACCGCGCAACCGTCCGGCGGTCTCCTCGGTCCGATCTTCACCCACATCGCCAGCTATCAGCGCGAGTTCTTCACCGCGCTGCGTCAGGCCCTGATTCAATTGAAACAGGATGGCTCGGCGCTGCCGTTCCTGGTCGGCCTGTCCTTTGCCTACGGGGTGTTCCACGCCGCCGGTCCCGGCCACGGCAAGGCGGTGATCTCGTCCTACATGCTCGCCAACGAGGTGGAGCTGCGCCGGGGAATCTTGTTGTCCTTCGTCTCGTCGTTGCTGCAGGCGGTGTCGGCGCTCGCGCTGGTCGGAGTCGGCTGGTACGTGCTGCGCGGCACCGCGGTGTCGATGACCGACGCGACCGACGCGCTGGAAATCGCCTCCTATGCGCTCATCGTCCTCTTCGGGGCGTGGCTTTTGACCCGCAAGCTGTTGCGTCTGGTCAGTAGCGGGCGACGCACAGCCGGAGCGCTGGCCTTCGCGCCGGCGCGCCTTGCGAAAAAGCAGGCCGATGCGGCGGGGGGGCTCGCTTTCGCCGCGCCCGGCGCGCGTGCCAGGGGAGGGTCGCCGTTGATGCGGCCTGCTTCGGCGGCGTTCGCGCCCGGGACCTGCACCGACGATAACGATACCTGCGGCTGTGGTCGGGCGCATATTCCCAACCCCAAAGATCTCGGCGGGCGGATGACGCTCGGCACGGCCGCCGCGGCGGTGTTCGCCGTCGGCCTGCGCCCGTGTTCCGGCGCGATCGTGGTCCTGACTTTCGCGCTGATCAACAGCCTTTATCTCGGCGGCATCCTGTCGGTGTTCGCCATGGCGATCGGGACAGCGCTCACCGTGTCCGCGATCGCTTGCGTCGCCGTTTTCGCCAAGGGATTCGCGTTGAAGGCCAGTGGTGGCGGCACGCTCGGCCGGGCCGTAGGGACCACACTGGAAATCGTCGGCGCTCTGTTTCTGGTGATTGTCGGCCTGTTGTTGCTCGGTGGCGCGTTGCAGACGGCTTAAGCATGAAGAGAGATGGCCGGTACGGCGGTCGTTTTCGACCCGCCGGCGGGTTGATTCATACGGGCGATAGAAAGTCTTAACCGACTCTGTCTTACCCTTCGGAAGCAGGATGCCACCGGAGGCTCTCAAGCTCGAATATGCCCTATGCCGTCAGAATCCAGAAAGTTGCCGCGGGATCGAGTCTGCCGCGCGGCTCGGGTGTCCATAGGTTCCACTGGCAGGCGAAATGACGTCGATTTCGGTCCGTCGGCGCGATGAGGTCATTATCGCGCGCCAGCAGGCCAAGCTGGATGCCCAGGCATTGCTGATCGAACAGCAGACTGCTGCCCTTGCGCATAGCCGGAAAATCTTCGAGCGGGCCTCCGCCGCCGCCCGCATCGGTGTCTGGGAATGCAACCTTGACGACCAGACGTTGGTGTGGACGGATGTCGTCTACGACATCTTCGAGCTTCCACGCGGATCGGCGCTGGATCGGACCGAGATCCTGGAATGTTATCCCCAGGGTTCGCGCAAGACGCTCGAGATGTTGCGGTGCAGGGCGCTCGAAGAGCGCAGCGGCTTCAGTCTCGACGCAGAGATCACCACGATGAAAGGTCGGCTTCGCTGGATTCGGATCACCGCCACCGTCGAGTGCGACGACGACGGCGTCGCCGTCCGCATCTTCGGGATGAAGCAGGATATCACCGAAGAGAAAATCATTTCGGACCAGATGCGGTATCTGGCTGAGTTCGACGTGATGACCGGGCTGCGTAACCGGAGCCAGTTCCAGTCCAGGCTTTCAGATCTCTCCGGGGGCGACGCCGACCGTAATCCGATCGGTGCGCTCATGCTGGTCGACCTTGACGGGTTCAAGCAGGTCAATGACACCTATGGTCATGCGCTCGGCGACCAGTGCCTGAAGGAGGTCGCTCAGCGGCTTGGGAAAGCCTGTCGCGAGGCAGAGCTTGTTGCACGGATCGGCGGTGATGAGTTCGGGGTCCTGCTCGGGGCCGATCTCGATCAGCGCGCAATCGAGGAACTCGCCGGGATCATTGTGGCGGCTCTCAGCAGGCCTGTCGATCGTTGCGGCCATTCGCTCGAACTCGGCGCCTCGGTCGGCATCGCCCGCGTCGATGCATGGACGCCGTCCGAGCTGTTCATCCATGCCGACGCCGCCCTCTACGCCGCCAAGGCCGCGGGCCGAAACACGTTCCGCATGTTCGACCCGGCCATGATGCAAACGGTCGAGGATCGCGCGCCACTGCCTGGAGCCGCTGCCCCGATCAGGCTGATGGGAACCGATCGCCGGGGCTTTCGGCGGGCGTGCCCAGGCTGACACAGGCGGTTTGGATTGGGCCGGACGAGGCGACGTTTCGCCCCCGACCCCGACGCGTCCCTCTCGTGCGAACGCCGGAGCCGATCGTGTCGATGCAATCGGACCGGGGCGATCCGCTTTCACCGTAGCGCGCGAAGGTCTGTGCCACCGGCCTTGGCGATGTTCGGCTATCTGCCCCGGCCGGCAGCATAATCCCGGCAGGCGTCGCCGAAGGCCTTGAAAATCGCGGCAGAGGCCTTGTCGGTCTCGGCCCAATATTCGGGATGCCATTGGACCCCGAGCGCGAAGGCGCGGGCTCGTTGGACGGAGACGGCCTCGACCGTCCCGTCGGACGCCGTCGCCTCGACGGTCAGGCCGTCGGCAAGACGGTCGATCGCCTGACGATGCACCGAATTCACCTGAATTTCGGGCTTTCCGACAATGCTGGCAAGCAATCCGCCGGGCGTTACCGCGACCGGATGACGGATGGCGAAGCGTTCGCGCTGTTCCTTGTTCGGTATGGCCCGGTGATCCATGCGGCCTTCGATCTCCTGGATTTCCGTGGCCAGGGTTCCGCCGAGCGCGACATTGAGTTCCTGATGCCCGCGACAGATGCAGAGCAGCGGCACCCCCTTGTCGATCGCGCCGCGGATCAGCGCCTCGGTCAGCCGGTCGCGATCCGGATCGAAGGGTTCGTGCGCCTGGCTCGGCGGCACGCCGTAACGATCCGGATGTACGTTTGACGCCGAGCCTGTCAGCATCAGGCCATCCACGCGGTCGAGCAGTGCCGCGACCTCGAACTCGCTCGCCAGCGCCGGCACAATGATCGGCAGAGCTTCGGCAACACGGGTCAGCGCCTTCAGATAGGTGTCCGGCGTCGCGTGCCAGCGATAATTGTCGAAGTCGCGGACGTCGGCGGGGACGGCGACGAGGATCGGAGCGGCGGACATGAACGGCTGCTTTCTTCGATGTGTCTTGGCGGTGCCGATGTAGGAAGCCGCCGCGCGATTGTCGATCCGCTATGCCAAGGCTGGCCTGTGGAGCAGCTGAACGCAAAATTCATCGTACATCTGACTTATTATAAGTAATTATTTCGATTTACATTGCACGCCAAGTTTTCTTTACCTGAAAGGTCGGATGTTCTAGCGTTTTTCCCTGCCCGCCGCGAATTTGGGTGAACGCCGGAAAGTCGGCGGCCGTCGCGGCGGTCGAGCATGGGAGGATATTTTCTTGGATCGTCGTTCATTCATCAAGAAGGCCGGGGGAGTCGGGCTCGGCGCCGCCGCCGCTTCGACGCTGGCCGCGCCCGCCATCGCGCAGGAAAACCCCAAGATTACGTGGCGTTGCACGTCCTCGTTCCCGAAGTCGCTGGACACGATCTATGGCGGCGCCGAGACGATGGCGAATTATATCAAGGGATCGACCGACGGCCAGTTCGACGTCCAGGTGTTCGCTGGCGGGGAGATCGTTCCGGGCCTGCAGGCTGCCGATGCCGCGGCCGCTGGCACGGTCGAGATGGCCCATACCGCGTCGTATTACTACTGGGGCAAGGATCCGGTCTACGCGCTCGGCACCGCGGTGCCGTTCGGCCTCAACGCCCGTCAGACCAACGCCTGGTTCTACTATGGCGACGGCGACAAGCTGATGAACGAGTTCTACGCCACTCAGGGGCTCTACGGACTGCCCTGCGGCAATACCGGCGTGCAGATGGGCGGCTGGTACCGCAAGGAGATCAATACGCTCGAGGATCTCAAGGGCCTCAAGATCCGGATCGGCGGCATGGGCGGCAAGATCATTGAGAAGCTCGGCGTGGTGCCGCAGCAGATCGCCGGCGGCGACATCTATCCCTCGCTGGAGAAAGGCGTCATCGACGCGGCCGAATGGGTCGGGCCTTACGACGACGAGAAGCTCGGCTTCTACAAGGTCGCGCCGTACTACTACTATCCCGGCTGGTGGGAAGGCGGACCGGCACTCGCCACGATGGTCAATCTCGACAAGTGGAACGAATTGCCGAAGCACTACCAGGAGGTTGTGCGCTCGGCCTGCCAAGCCGCAAATGCCGACATGATGGCCTCCTACGACTTCAAGAATCCCGCCGCGATCCGGCGACTGGTGCAGAACGGCGCCCAGCTGCGCCCGTTCAGCCAGGAGATCCTGCAGGCCTCCTACGACGCGGCCAAGGAGACCTATGCCGAGATTTCGGCCGAGAATCCGAAGTTCAAGGAGATCTACGAGAACCAGCTGGCCTTCAAGAAGGACGCCTATCTATGGGCGCAGCTGTCGGAGTACACCTTCGATACCTTCATGATGATCCAGCAGCGCAACGGCACGATGTAGCCGCCCAATCGTTATCGGCGAGCATTGATCCCGGGGCGGCGACGCCTCGGGATTTTTTGTTGAAGAAGGGGTGGCGGTGCGAGAGACTGTCTTGCACTTCCGTCACTGATGCTTACGGTTCCACGGGACGGGGCGGGAAAATCTGACCCACAAGGACGCCTGCCGACTGCGAGGCGGTGCTTACATTTTCGGGAGACATCCATGGACAGACGCGCATTCATAGGCGGCGCCGCCAAGGGCGCATTGGGTGCCGGCGCAATTGGTGCGGGAGCGGCCACTCTGGCCGCGCCGGCCATCGCTCAGGAAAAGACCAAGGTCAACTGGCGCTGCATCTCATCGTTTCCCAAGTCCGTCGACACCATCTTCGGCGCCTCGGAATTGCTGGTGCGCTATGTGAAAGAGGCGAGCGACGGCCAGTTCGACATCCAATTGTTCGCGGCCGGCGAGATCGTTCCGGGCGGGCAGGTGCTCGACGCGGTGGAAAACGGCACCGTCCAGATGGGCCACACCGCCTCCTATTATTATGTCGGCAAAAACCCGGCCTTCGCCTTCGGCACCGCCGTGCCGTTCGGCCTCAACGCCCGCCAGCTCAACGCCTGGTTCTACGAGGGCGGCGGCAACGACATGTTGAACGAATTCTATGCCAAGTCTGGCGTTTACGCCTTGCCGGCAGGCAACACCGGTGCCCAGATGGGCGGCTGGTACCGCAAGGAAATCAACACGCTCGACGATCTGAAGGGGCTGAAGCTGCGGATCGCCGGTCTTGCCGGCAAGGTCGTGGAAAAACTCGGCGTGGTTCCGCAGCAGATCCCGGCCGGCGACATCTATACGGCGCTGGAGCGCGGCACCCTCGACGCGGTCGAGTTCGTCGGCCCCTATGACGACGAGCGGCTCGGCTTTTACAAGGTGGCCGAGTATTATTATTACCCGGCCTGGTGGGAGGGCGGCGCGGCACTTCACATGATGTTCAACCTCGAACAGTGGAACGCGCTGCCGAAGGCGTACCAGGCGATGCTCGAATCGGCCTGCCAAGCGATCAATGCATCGATGCTCGCTTCATACGATTATCGCAATCCCGCCGCGCTCCGGCGGCTCGTCGCCGAGGGCGCGCAATTGCGGCCGTTCAGCCAGGACATCATGAACGCGAGCTTCGAGGCGGCGAAAGAGGTCCATGACGAGATCTCGGCATCGAACGAGGACTATCGGACGTTGCTGGAAAGCCAGAACGCCTTCAAGCAGGACGCCTATCTGTGGGCGCAGCTTTCGGAGTACACGTTCGACACTTTCATGATGATCAAGCAGCGCGAGGGCGCGCTCTGATAGGGCGACGCATCTGGGGCGCAACCCTCAAGGCCCGGGACGACAAACCGTCCCGGGCCTTTTCCTTGTCCGCTGTCCGGCCGGCGGACCTATTGGAACGCCGGCGGCTGCGACAGATCGACAGGTGCGCTTCCTTCGGTCGGCGGCGCGGGGGCGGTCGCGTCGGGCGCCGGCGCTGCTCCTGGGACGGTGCCAGGCAATCCGAGCGGCGGCAGGCCGAACGCATCGTTGGGCTGGCCCGTCCCCGAGTTGCCGCCGAGCGGCGGCAGACTCATGCCTCCTTCGCCGCCGAAGGTGGGAATTTGCAGGCGGAATTCCGCCGGGTCCATCGGCGGCCTGATGTCTCCCTTGTACCGCGTGACCAACCCCGGAAACGCCATGACGATGGCAATCATCAGCGCGTTGATGAGGATGAACGGCAACGCCCCCTTGTAGATCGCCGGGGTACTCACTCCGTCGATAGTGCGGCCGGAGACCTTGTCGAACCATGCGCCGGATGGCGCGATCGAGCGCAGATAGAACAGCGAGAAGCCGAAGGGCGGCGTCAGGAAGGAGGTCTGCAGGTTGATGCCGATCAGCACGCCGAACCAGATCAGGTCGATGCCGAGCGTCTCCGCGACGGGAGCGAGCAAGGGGATCAGGATGAAGGCGATCTCGAAGAAATCGAGGAAGCAGCCGAGAATGAAGATGAGGATCGAAACGGCGATCAGAAATCCGTATTCGTCGCCGGGGATCGCCAGCAGCAACTCCTCGATCCAGATATTGCCGTTGATGCCGTAAAAGGTCAGGCCGAAGACGCGCGCCCCGATCAGGATGAAGAGGACGAATGCGGATAGCTTGGCCGTGGACTCCAGTGCCTGCGTCAGAACCTTGAGCGTGAGCCGACCCTTGCTAAAAGCCATGGCCAGTGCGCCGGTCGCGCCCATCGCGCCGCCCTCGGTCGGGGTGGCGATGCCGAGAAAGATGGTGCCAAGAACGAGAAAGATCAGCGCCAGCGGCGGAATCAGCACGATGACCACCTGCTGGGCCAGCCGCGACAACAGGCCGAGGCCGAAAGCGCGGTTCAACAGCGCGACGGCGTAGGCGACGCCGACACCCGTCGTCATCGCCCAGACATCGCGGACTTCGTCGCGAAAACCGGCGAAGACCGTGTACCAGGTCACGACGGTAATGATGACCGCCGCGAGCAGAATGGCGATCAGCGACCAGACGCCGCCGCCGAGTGTGCGCGCCTCGGGCGGTAGTGCCGGTGCTGCGTCGGGCCGCACGATCGTCACCGCGAATGTGTAGAGAAGATACAGCCCGATCATCAGCAGCGCCGGATAGAGCGCACCGACATACATGTCGCCGACCGAGCGACCGAGCTGGTCGGCCATGACGATGAGCACCAGCGACGGCGGCACGATCTGCGCGAGCGTGCCGGAGGCGGCGATCGTCCCGGTGGCGAAGGACCGGTCGTAGCCGTAACGCAGCATGATCGGCAGCGAGATCAGCCCCATGGCGATGACCGAGGCGGCGACGACGCCGGTGGTGGCGGCCAGCAGCGCGCCGACGAGGACCGCGGCGTAACCGAGGCCGCCGCGCACCGGGCCGAAGAGTTGCCCGATCGTCTCCAGCAGATCCTCGGCCATGCGCGAGCGTTCGAGAACCAATCCCATGAAGGTGAAGAACGGCACGGCCAAAAGGGTGTCGTTCGACATGATCCCGAAGACCCGATCCGGCTGCGCGCCGAGCAGAGTCCAGAACAGCGTGATCTGCGGCGACAGTTCAGAGAACTCGACTCCGATGACGAAGTAGAACAGGCCGCCAGCGGCGAGGGTGAAGGCGACCGGGTAACCGAGCAGCAGCATCGCCATGACGCTGACGAACATGATCGGCGCGAGGTTGTGCGCGAGAAACTCAATCATCGCGCCGCACCCGCTGGTCGTCACGAGCGGCCTGAATTCCGTCGTCTTCCATCTCGAGCACGTCCTCGACAGCGGGCGGTAGATCGTGGTGTGGCGAAGGTTCCTCGATCACGCCGCGAAGGACGGCGATCCGTTTGATGATCTCGGAGAGCGCTTGGGCGAGAAGGAGAATGAAGCCCGCAAGAATCAGCGCCTTGGCCGGCCAGATGATCAGCCCGCCGGCATTCGCCGATACCTCCTGCTGGAGGTAGGAGAGCTGGACGTAAGGAATGGCGAGGTAGACCATCAGCCCGGCGAAAGGCAGCAGGAACAGGACGTGACAGACGAGATCGATCCAGTCGCGCGTGCGTTTCGACAGATGCGCCGCGACGACGTCGATGCGCACGTGCTCGTTGACCTTGAGCGTCCAGGCCGCGGCCAGGAGGAAAACCGCCCCGAACAGGTACCATTGCAGTTCGAGCCAGGCGTTGGAGCTCATGTCGAACGCCTTGCGCATGACGGCGTTGCCGGCGCTGACGAGAACCGCAACGAGGATAAGCCAAGAGACGGCGCGACCAAGAAAGGTCGTCAGCCAGTCGATGCCGCGCGAAAAAGCCATGAGAGCCGACATCCGGCACGATCCTCCCCTGGTGCCCCCCGGATGCTTCGGTCGCGCTCGCGGGTCGAACGCGGCGAAGAACGCCATTTCATCCCGTTCCGGACAGCGCCGATGGCGCCGCGATCCGCAAGTTCGTGCCAGCAATTCCCGCGCCGGGAAGTCGGTCGTGTTAAGTAATTTCGGGGCCTTGTGCAAGGGCGCGAGCCGCGTCGCGGCGCGCTTCACCTCCACCGGACAGCCATGGTCACCGCGCCGAGGAGTAGGACCGTTGCGCGCACCGGCCGGTTCGTCACGGGAACGTGAGGAAAAACCTTTGACGTCGGCCCCCTCGCGCCTCAAAACGGTAAGGAAGACAAAGCGCTTGGATGACGCCGCAGGCGCGTCTCGCATCCGCCTTGGGAGGACATTCGCTCCATGATCGACCGCTCGGTTTCGCTCGACGACAAGTATGATCTCACCGTTCCGAACGTTTTCCTGTCCGGGACGCAGGCGATCGTGCGTCTGGCGCTGATGCAGGCGGAGCGCGACCGGCTCGCCGGGCTCGATACGGCGGCCTACGTCACCGGCTATCGGGGTTCGCCGCTCGGCGGCCTCGACCAGCAGTTCGCCCGGGCGAAAGCATTGCTCAAGCGGCACAAGATCGTCTTCGAGCCGGGTTTGAACGAGGATCTGGCAGCGACGGCACTATGGGGCACGCAGCAGGCCGAAATCCGCGGTGAGGGTCGCCACGACGGCGTTTTCGGCATCTGGTACGGTAAGGGGCCGGGCGTCGACCGGTCCGGCGATGCGTTCCGCCACGCCAATCTGGCGGGTACGTCGAGGAACGGCGGCGTGCTCGCGTTGATGGGCGACGATCACACCTGCGAATCCTCGACCACGGCGCATCAGTCGGAATTCGCCTTCGTCGACGCGATGATCCCGATTTTCAATCCGGCCGGCGTCCAGGAAATCCTCGACTACGGCCTGATCGCGTTTGCCCTGTCGCGCTTTTCGGGGCTGTGGACGGCGATGAAATGCGTCAAGGACAACATCGAATCGACCGCGACGGTGCGCTCCGATTCTGCGCGTGTCACCGTCAGCCTGCCCGAGTTCGCCATGCCGCCGGGCGGTCTCAATATCCGCCGCGCAGCCCACCCGCTGGAGCAGGAGGCGCTGCTGCACGACTTCAAGCTGCCGGCCGCGCGCGCTTTCCTTGCCGCCAACCGGCTCGACCGGATCGCCCACTCGGGGGGGCGGAGCCCGAAGATCGGCATTCTGTCGCTGGGCAAATCCTGGCTCGACGTCGAGCAGGCGCTGTCGAGCCTGGGAATCGACGAGGTCGCGGCGGCGAATTTCGGCATCAGGCTCGGCAAGATCGGCGTTCCCTGGCCGCTCGACGCCGATTTCGTCCGCCACTTCGCCGACGGGCTCGACCAGGTGATCGTGGTCGAGGAAAAGCGCGGCCTGGTCGAGCCGCAGATCAAGGAAATTCTCTACGGCACGGCCAATGCGCCCGCGATCGTCGGCAAGGTCGACGAACAGGGCGCGACGCTGTTCTCGCCGAAGGCGTCGCTCGACGCCAACGACATCGCCGTCGCGATCGGCCGTCGCATCCTCGCCCGCACGCCGCAGGAGCAACTCGTCGCGCGGGTCGCAAGCCTTCAAACCCTGACGGCCAGGTCCGGGACAATGTCCGAGATCGCCGTCCGCACGCCGTATTTCTGTGCCGGCTGTCCGCATAACACCTCGACGCGGGTGCCGGAGGGATCGCGCGCCTATGCCGGTATCGGTTGCAGCTACATGGCGCTGTGGATGGACCGCGCGACGGAAGGCTTCACCCAGATGGGCGGCGAGGGCGCCAATTGGGTCGGCGAGCACCATTTCTCGACCCGCGGCCACGTTTTCCAGAATCTCGGCGACGGCACCTACAACCATTCCGGCGCCCTGGCACTGCGGGCGGCGGCGGCCTCCGGCGCCACCATCACCTACAAGATACTCTACAACCTGTCTCTTATACACATCT
>DRFF01000132.1 GCA_011050685.1 Aurantimonas coralicida | reverse complement strand
GGACGGCCGTAGTCGAGGAAGATTTGCTCGTCCACCCGGCCGGAGCTGCCCCAACGCCGCGTTGACCACCCGGCGCTTGTGCGCATCGGGCAGTTCGTGCAGTAGGAAGAAACACAAAACGACATCATGGCGTTCCGGACCGGTCGCGGCTGCGTCGGCGCAACGCACGGTCGCCCAAGGCTGTTCGGACAGCTTGGCCTTGGCGTTGGCGGCCTGAATCGGCGCCGCATCCACGATCTCGAGCCGACCCCGAGGTCCCAGATGCCGCGCCAGGCGGCGACAGGTCGCCATAGACGCAGGCCATCTGCAAGACGCGCTCGCCCGGTGCGATCTCAGCGATGGCGGTGGCACAAAGTTCGCGATACTGTCCCCAAAGAATAGCCGAGACGACGGCGGGATGATCGAATATTCTCAAACTGGCGGGCCTGAAATAGGCCCACCAGTAGACGCGTTCCAGATAGTCCAGATCGGCCCCATCCGGCGCCGTGCCGATGTCGAAAATATTGGCTTCGGCAGTCTGCTGGGGCGACTGCGCGTCAAACATTGCGCCTGCGTCCCAAGAAACCCAGGCCGATCAGCACGACCGCGCCGAGCGCGAACACCCAGAGCATCCAGGTCGGCAGGTAGAAGGTCATGTAGACGTTCCAGCCGATCCTCTTGAGGCTTTCTGTCACCAGCGACGGCGTACCGTTCAGCGATCCTCCCAGCGTGCCGGTAATCGTGACCACCGCGGCACCTATGGTGGCCAGAGCGAAGGTTGCCCAGCGCTGCGGGCCGTCGAAGAGATGGCGGCGGAAGCGATACCCGATCACTCCCATCACGATCCAGTAGGACAGTGTCCAGGTGGCCAGCATGATGTGGTTGCGCCCCAACGGGGATTGCGTGATTGCCGACCACGGGTAGATCGCCAGACCGAGCCCGTAGGCTACCACGCCAGCCAACGATCCCAGGAAGATCAGCGGCCAGACCGCCTTTTGTAGACGCACGGCGAATTCCGAATCCGAGAAGGTGCGGATCAGGATGAACAGATACGCGGTCAGCCAGAGCGCAACCGGGAAGTGAACCACGAGTATATGATAGACGGCCATGGTCAGTCCTCCTTGCGGATCATCAGCAAGTTGATGTTGATGCCGAGGGCCACGATCAGCCCCAGGCTAACCAGCAGAGTCAGCAACCACTGCCGCACGATTTGGTCGGAAAATTCGACCTCGACACCGTAAAGCGCCAGTTGCGTGGGATTGTGACGGAATGACACCGGCACGCGCTCCGCGATCTTGTCCGCGCCGGGATGCAGTTTCGGGTCGGTGAGGCGCGGCCAGCTCACCTGGCCGGGATAGAACATCTCGATAGTCGTCCAGGGTTGATCCCAGGTCGGTGCGCTGCCCTCGAACCTTGCCGCGACAAACTCCGCATCACGTCCGAGGCCCAGAGAAATCGGCAAGGAAATGTAGTGCCATCGCATCGTCGAGGCATTGCGGAACACCGCGAAGGCGAGATCGTAGACGCCTTTGTCCTGGAATATCTTGTCGTCCAGCGGATTGCCGGTGTCCAACTTCCGCGTCAGCGTCACGTCCCAAAAACCGTCTTTCCAAACCGCGGCACTCGGCTCTACGACGTCGCCTCGTGAACCGCTTTCGGCTCGAAGGACTCGGCGCGGGATTGTATCACCGTTTTTCCACGCGACGGTCGGGTCGAAAGGAACGGCGGTTTCCGGGCTGAGATAGTAGATGTCGTTGAAACCGAACTTACCGCTGATCACGTCGTCGATATTCAGAGCGCCACTCGCGACCTGCGCAGGGTCGAACATGAACCTCGGCTGATCGGTCGCTTTATCCCAATTGGTGAAATAGGGGCTGGTGCCTGCATCGCCGCCGCGTTCTTCGGCGACAAAACCATCATCGCCAACTCCAATCGGGTTCGATCGGTTCGAGCGCCATTGCCACAGGTCGATGAAGTAGCCCGCCTTGCGCAGCGTCACCAGATCGCTTTCCGGCTTCACGGTCTCGAATTCGCCAGGATCGGTGCGGGTCGCGGGCAGGTATTTGGTTCGCTCTTCCCCCGTTTCCGGGACGCCGGTGAAGGTCGTTAGCCCCTCACCGATCGTGATGTAGCCGCCGTAGCGGCTGAACAGCGGCACCATGCCGTCGTCGATCATCATCGCCACCCGGTCTTCGACCAGGAAGTCCGGATCAGGGCCCAGCGCCTCGCCCCCGCGCTCCTCCCACTCGCCGTCCTGATAGATCAGCACATCGTGGAAGAGGCTCGGCCGTGCAACCGGCCAGCGGTAGCGGAACCAAATTCGCTCCCCGTCATAGGCGGCCTTGACCTGGAGCTCGCTGGTCAGTTCCTTGGGAATAACGATGTTGCGTTCGGGATCGTCCATGACGACCCCGGTGCCATGCGTCCCCCAGCCCAAAACGAGGAGCCCCCCAAAGATCGCGACAGACGTTGCAAGGAGCACGGTTCGCATGTTCGATCTTCCTCTTGGTGCCAGTTGGCGGCATGTCACTCGCCGTATGGGAGTGCCGATGGGCCCTGCGGGTTGAAGGTCCGTCAGATTTTCACCGAACGCAGCCGCAGCGAGTTGAGCACGACGGACAAGGACGAGGCGCTCATCGCAAACGCGGCGAAGATCGGTCCGATCAGGATGCCGAGGAACGGGTAGAGGATACCCGCCGCGATCGGCACGCCCGCAGCGTTGTAGATCAGCGCAAAGAACAGGTTCTGCTTGATGTTGTTCATCGTCGCGCGACTGAGCTTGCGCGCCCGCACGATGCCGTCGAGATTGCCCTTCACCAGGGTGAAGCCGGCACTTTCGATGGCGACGTCGGCGCCGGTGCCCATGGCGATGCCGACATCAGCCTGAGCCAGCGCCGGCGCGTCGTTGACGCCGTCGCCAGCCATCGCCACCTTGCGCCCCTCGGCCTGCAGTTCCTTGATGATGCGGGCCTTGTCCTCGGGTAGCACGTCGGCGCGGATCTCATCGATGCCCAGGCGCCCGGCCACTGCCTTTGCCGTGCGCTCATTGTCGCCGGTCGCCATGATGATGCGGAAGCCTTGCTTGTGCAAAGCCTTCAGAGCGGCCGGCGTCGTCTCCTTGACGGGGTCGGCGACGCTGACCAGGCCGGCGATCTTGCCTTCGAGCACCACGAACATCACCGTTTCGCCCTGGTCGCGGCGCGCGTCGGCTGTTTCGGACAGGCGCCCGCCGTCGAGCCCGAGATCGACCATCAGCTTGGCGTTGCCGAGCGCCACCGCCTTGCCGTCAACGACGCCTTTGACGCCCTTGCCGGTG
>DRFF01000131.1 GCA_011050685.1 Aurantimonas coralicida | reverse complement strand
GGCAGCTTGAAGTTCAATCCCGGCGCGTCGACAACGCGCTGAATTTGGCCAAAGCGCAGAACGACGGCCTGCTCCTTCTCGTTGACGATAAAGATCGAGTTCCACAGGAGAAGCAGAACGACGGCAGCCGCGATGACGATCGCGTAAAAGCGGTTGTTCATCAGTTTGCTCCCTGCGGGGCCGGTGCCGCCGTCTCGCCGGATGTCGCGCCATTATCCGATCGGCTCGGACGCTGCAGTTCGTTCAGCGGCAGATAAGGCACCACCCCTTGGGTCCCGCCGGCGCCCTTCTCGACGATCACCTTGTTGGAATCGCGCAAGACCCCTTCCATGGTTTCGAGGAACAGACGCTTGCGCGTCACGGCCGGAGCCGCTTCGAATTCCCTCAGGATCGACGAGAAGCGCTGGGCCTCACCTTCGGATTCCTGGACGACACGATTCTTATAACCGGCCGCATCCTCGCGGACCTGCGCCGCCTCACCGCGGGCCTGGCCGACCTTGTTGTTCCTGTAGCGATTGCCTTCCTCGACGAACCGGTCCTCGTCCTGCTCGGCGCGCTGCACCTCGTCGAAGGCGTCGGCGACCTGGCTCGGCGGCGCGGCGTCCTCGATCGAAATCCCGTTGATACGCAGACCGGCACCGTATTCGTTCATGGTATCCTGGGTGATCTGGCGTACATCCTCGGCGATCCCGGCGCGATCGTCACGGAACACGTCCTGCACCGGGCGACGCCCGACAACTTCGCGCATGGCGCTTTCCGAAACCTGCTGCAGCATGGCGATCGGATCCTGGACGTCGAAGAGATAATTGGCCGGATTGTCGACCTGGTAGAGAACCGCGAACTGCACATCCACGATGTTCTGATCACCCGACAGCATCAGACCGGAGTTCTCTCCACGCTGGCCGCTGCCAAGCGTCATCTGACTCTCGACGACCGGCACCGTATCTACCGTCTCGAGCGGCCACAGCATGAAATGCAGTCCCGGCTGGGACAATTCCTGCTTGGGCTTGCCGAACAGCATCTCGACGCCAACCTCGTCCGGCTGGACGGTGTAGACGGACTTGAAGAGCCACAGCACCAACAGACCGGCAAAGATGAGAATGCCCCAGGCCGCAAAGCCCGGCACGCCGGAACTCCCGCTACCACCGCCGCCGCCGGGTATCGCCCGCCGCAGCCGGTCCTGGCCACGCCGCAGGATGTCCTCCAGATCGGGAGAGCCTCCAGCGCCGCCGGTTGGCCGTGGGCCTTGCGGACGTTGGCCCCAAGGACCTCCGTTGCCGCCATTGCCGCCGCCTTTCCAGCCGCCGCCGTCGCCGGTCTGATTGCTCCAGGGCATCGATATCCTTCCAGTTCCGAGAAATCCGTGGCCGTCGCCTGCGACGATCCAAGCGTCAATCTGTTAGTGTCCTTATAGGAACTGCCAAATCCGCTTTCAACGCAGGCTTGGCCGTTTCACCTCCCTAGGCGTCATGATGGTGAACGGCAACCGCGGATCGGCGCACATTTCGGAAACGACGAACGCTCCCGACTCGACCTCAGCTCCGGCGCCGCTCGTAGATGATGAAGCGGCTGTCGGCGCTGTCCTTCTCCGAACGTTCGCACGTCTCCTCGTGAAACTTGTGCCAGATGGCCGGATCGATCGGAGGAAATATCGCGTCCCCTTCGACAACCGCGTCGATTTCCGTGACCATGAGCCGGTCCGTTCGGTCGAGAAGCTGGCGATAGATTTCGGCGCCGCCGACGATCGCGACCTCGTCTGCCCCACGTCTTTGGGCACATTCGAAGGCAAGGTCGAGCGCCGTCTCCGTCGAATGCGCCAGCAGCGCCCCTTCGTAAGGCAGGTCGGCGGAACGGGTCAGCACGATGGTGTCGCGTCCATCGAGCACCCGACCGATCGAATCGAGCGTCTTGCGTCCCATGATCATCGGCTTGCCCATGGTCAGACGACGGTAGCGCTTGAGATCGCTCGGCATGCGCCACGGCATCGCGCCATCCTTGCCAATGACGCCGTTGCGGGCCATCGCGACGATGGCGACGAGTTCGGGCTGGCGCATCAGACCGCCACCTTTGCCTTGATGTGTCCGTCGGCCTCGTAGCCTTCGAGGCCCATATGCTCGATGCGGAAGGCGAACAGATCGGTGATCTGGGGATCGAGCCACAGCGTCGGCAGTGGACCGGGCTGGCGGGTCAATTGCAGCCGCGCCTGCTCGAAATGATTGGCATACAGATGCGCGTCACCCAAAGTGTGCACGAAGTCACCTGGCTGGAGGCCAGTCGCCTGGGCGACCATTGCGGTCAAAAGAGCATAGGAAGCGATGTTGAACGGCACGCCGAGGAAGATATCGGCCGAACGTTGGTAGAGCTGGCACGACAGCCGCCCGTCGGCGACGTAGAACTGAAACAGGCAATGGCAGGGTGGCAGCGCCATCTCGTCGACCAGTGCCGGGTTCCAGGCCGTGACGATCAGCCGACGCGAATGCGGATTGCGCCGGATATCATCGACGACCTTGGCGATCTGGTCGATGTTGCCGCCGTCATAGTCCGGCCAGGAACGCCATTGCGCCCCGTAGACCGGACCGAGGTCGCCGTTCTCGTCCGCCCACTCGTCCCAGATGCGGACCCCGTGCTCCCTGAGATAGGCGATGTTGGTGTCGCCTTGCAGGAACCACAGGAGTTCGTGGGCGATCGACTTCCAGTGCAGCCGCTTCGTCGTCAGCATCGGAAAGCCGGCGGACAGATCGAAGCGCATCTGATGGCCGAAGACCGAGCGGGTTCCCGTGCCGGTCCGGTCGGAGCGGTCGGTCCCGTGGTCTAGGACATGGGCGAGAAGATCCAGATACTGGCGCATGGCGACATTCCCTCCGGTTCAGGCCCTCCGGTTCAGGCAAGACCGGCTCTCGGCAGATTGCTGCGGCGACGTCCTCGATCGGGAGCGCGTGTTATCAGAGTTTGATCGGCGAAACGATCGATGAAGACGGTAACGGGAGAAGTCGACCGACAGGGGCCTTGCGACCCGAAATCCTCCCAGCCGGCCTTCCCCGGGTGTTCGGTTGATCGACTTTGACCGATTCCCTCAAGTTTCGGAAGCGTCTTGCCCTTTTCATGCTGGAACGATCCCCTTATATTGTGCGTGCCGGCTTTCGGGTCGGCTATGGCGATAAACGGCCGATGTAATAAACCTTTCGGACCCGGGGGCGGTACCCGGCGCCTCCACCTGGACCCACTACTCGCCTTGTATGAGCGGTGGGTCCAGGCGGGGGCGAAATAGGATCGACGAGGGCGTAAAGATCGGACTTTTGCTCGGAATGGTACCGCCGTTATCGGGCCGTATGATAGTTGCAAATGACAACTACGCGGAAGCACGTCTCGCTGCGTAAGCAGTGTGATCGCTTCAAATCAAGCCCTGGAGGTTCGCACTTCTAGGCGGGGTTCGGAGGCACCTGGCAACAGAAGCCTCCACTTTTTTTATGGGATGCGTTCGACCACCCGCGCCCGTCCGCAGCATCGAGAATTCAGGACACCGCAATGGGCCAGGACCTTATCCGTTACGATGTTCTCGCGCAGGAGGCGTTGCGCGGCGTGATCCGAAAGGTGATCGGCGAGGTCGTCAAGACCGGCCTTCCGGGCGAGCATCATTTCTTCATCACCTTCCTGACCTCCGCGCCGGGTGTGCGCATTTCCTCGCGGTTGCGCGAAAAATATCCCGAGCTGATGACCATCGTCATCCAGCATCAATATTGGGACTTGCAGGTCACCGACACGACCTTCGAGGTCGGCCTGTCCTTTTCCGATATCCCTGAGCGCCTGCTGATTCCCTTTGCCGCGATCCGGGGCTTCTACGACCCGGCGGTGAACTTCGAACTCGAGTTCGACGTCAGGGGAATCGACGCCGCTAACGAGCAGTTGGATGCCTCGGAGGAAGGCGAATCGCACGGCCCGGTTCTGGTCGGCTCGCCGACCCAGATTGCTCCGGCCAAGGCCGCGACGAAGCCGAAGGGCAAGAAGTCGCCCAAGGATAAGCCGAACACCACGACCGAGAGCGAAGAGGCCGGGGACGAAGCGCCGGAAAAGAAAGATGCCGACGTCGTCTCCCTCGACGCGTTCCGCAAGAAGACCTGAGCCCGGCGATGTCCGCCGACATCGTCAATCTCCGGCTCGCCCGCAAACGGCAGCGGCGTGGCGCGACGGAGCTTGAAGCCGACGCCAATCGAATCCGGCATGGAACGCCGAAAGCGCTGCGGGACGAAGCCCGTGTCGAGCGGGAGCGTGCGAGCCGTCTGTTGAACGGTGTGAAGCGCGACCGTGCGGCGCCGATTGAAGCCGAACCGTCCGCACCTGCCCGTAAGAGCCCGGGCGAGACCGGCAAGCCGTCGTGATCGTCAAGCGTTCGCTGGCGATCCGTGGTCATGCGACATCGATCAGCATCGAGGACAAATTCTGGAACCGCCTGCGCGCGATAGCAGCGGCACGCGGTCTGGCGCTCGCGGCGCTGGTGGCGGAGATCGACGCAGCCCGCGCGCAGAACACGAACCTCTCCTCCGCTATCCGGCTATTCGTTCTGGACGAGGCGCTGGCGCGCGCCGATCCTCCATCCGACGGACACGGCTGACTCCAGAGGGCGGCATCCCGATTTGCGCCGCATCGACCCGCGCGTCGCCCTCGGTCGGACAAGCCCGTTCAGCGCCATCCAATGCGTTCCGATCACCGCAGCTTGGTATCAAAACTCCAGCGGATTCTCGACGCCCGGCAATGAGGGAAAGCGGGTTTTCCCACCCGACGGCGCGCTGGGAAGCGGCCTGTCGAAGTCCAGCCTCGGCGCCGCGCTGGCGCTCGGTGCCGGCGACGGTTGGCTTTGCTGTTGGCGTCGGCGTTCCGCGGCTTGGCGTTGGCGCTGAGCTTCCGCTTCGGCTTCGCGGCGACGCGCTTCCTCCGCCTCTTTGCGACGCGTCTCCTCGCTCTGCCGCTCCTGTTCGGCCGCCGCGCGTTGCGCGGCCGCTTCCTCATCCCGCTGGCGTGCCGCTTCGGCCGCCGCCTGCTCCGCCCTGAGCCTTTCGGCCTCCTCGGCGGCGCGCCGCTCGTCCGCGATCCGCGTCGCCTCCGCCGCCCGCCAACGGTAGAATCGCGCTTCCCGCCGCAGCCGCAGCGTCTCCTGCAGGCTCTCCTGCATCGCCTCCACCCGCGCCTGTTCGCGCTCCAGCGCGCGCACCGCAAGGTAGTTGGCGAGCGCCGTCGCATCGACCAAAAGCGCCGGCTCGGCAAGCGGGCCGGTCAGGGAATAGAACACCGTCGGCTCAGCCCCTTCCACGCGGTCGTCACCGGGTTCGATGGCCAGTGTGAGATCGGCGGCGACCGTCAGATCGGTCAGGTCCACGGTCCCGTCCAGGGTCAGTTTCTCATCGCCGTCCTTTATGCTGACCGGCGCAAAGCGGGCGCGACCCGCCGTCACGGAGAAGGCGCTTGTTGCGGCCGGAACGGCAAAGCTGGTTTCGGCCGACAGAGCCCGCAGCGCGGCGCCGGTATCGCTGTCGGGCTTGAAGCCCTCTTGATCGGCGGCCGCAAGCAGCGGCCGGAATAACCGCTGCGGCACCCCGGGCACGCGCGCATTGGCGATCGCGACCTGGCCGGCACCCGTCAGACCCGATACCAGCGCCTCATAGGACTGGCCGGTGCTGTCGAGCCGGATGTTGCCATCGAGACTCGCCGTTTCCCCATCGACCAAAAGCTCGGGCCAGAATTTCGGGAGATCGAAGCCGCTGGCCTCGGCTTCGAGCGTCAACCCGCCAATGCCGTTGGCGTTGCGCAGCGTCAGCCGGCCGTCGAGACGTCCGCCAGCGGCCGCAACGCTCGCGTCGTCGAAGGTCAGATTGCCCGCGTCTGCCGACATCCGGGCGGCGAAATCCGTCATGAGCGGAGCACCAAGGTCGAGCTGCGCGGCGGTGAGCGCCACCGAAAAATCGAGACCGGCAAGAGAACTCGGCCGGAACGCCTCGCTCGGCCAAAGTCGCTTTGGGTCGCCGTCGTCGAGCGCGCGCCCATAGACCAGGCTCGCAAGCCACGGCATCGACAATCTATCGAGGCGCACCGTCCCCTCGAAAGGTTGCCCGCGTTGTTTTCGCAAGGCAGCTTCGATCGTCGAACCGACGATCTGGCCACCCAGGTCGCGGATGGTCCAGTTACCCTGCTCGTAGGCGATCGTCCCCGTCAGATCGAGCGGGGCGGCGTCGAGCGACGCGCCAAGATCGACGCCGCTGGTGCGCAGCCATGGCAGCGCGTCGCCGCTCTTGACATAAAGCGAGACGTCACCGCCGGAAACGCCCCCGGGCGTCACATTGAGAGTACCATCCAGACTGATTTCACTTCCCGGCGCGCGCAATGTCGCCGAGGCGACGATGGGCCCGGTC
Organism: Aurantimonas coralicida; assembly: GCA_011050685.1. Lineage (GTDB taxonomy): Bacteria > Pseudomonadota > Alphaproteobacteria > Rhizobiales > Rhizobiaceae > Aurantimonas > Aurantimonas coralicida_A. The sequence goes on along the minus strand of DRFF01000131.1, from coordinate 22,561 downwards.
GCCGACGCCGACAAAGACAGCTCCGCTTCCAGCGGCGCGGGCGCACCGGCTTCCATGGCTGTCAGCCCGAGTTGGCCGAGCAACACTGTCGGCCGATCGTTCTCCAGACGCAGATCGAGACCGAACCGACCACTTTCCGCACGCGCGTTGAGGCCGTTCTCGATCGAGGCCGACAGATCGATCTTGCTGCCATTGGCGGTCCCGTCGAGACGCACCAGCAGGCTCGGCGGTTGTCCCGCCTTGCCTCCAATCGTCTCCACCGCGCCAGCGAGGGCCAACGGCGCCAGACGCGCCGCCTGCCCGTCGATCGCTTCAAGCAGGGGTACTCCCGGAAACCGCGATCGCAGAAATTCGAAGAACTGCTCCGGCTTGCCGGAATCGAGCGCCACGGCGAGCCGCCCGCGCGCATCGCCGCTCAGTTGCGACAGCTCCCCCCGGGCCGACAGGCTGGCGCCGGCGAGACCGTCAACGTCGAGCTTGCCGATCGCCAGCGTGTCACCGTCGTAGCGGATATCGCCGTCGATGCGCTCGGCCGACGCACCCCGCAGCGTCACCGGGCCGGCGGTCAAGGCCACATCGAACTGGTCGGCGTTCGCCAGGGCGTCGGACGGGCCGGTAAACAGTCGCGTCAGGGCAAGTAGCGCGTCGAGATCGACCTTCCCCCCCTCCATATCCGCCGCGATCGTCGTCCGCTCGCCTACCCTGGAGCGCTCCAGCCGGCCGGTAAGTTGGTCGCCACCGATGTCGAGTTCCAGGTCGGTGAAGACCTGTTTTTCGGCGGTCAGCACCGTCTTCGCCGCCAACCCGGCGCCGGCCAGGGCGCGCACCGACGGGTCGACATCGCCGGTCAGCCAGTCGGAAAAGCCGGATGGCTGGCGGGAGGCGACAAGCAGGTCGCCGCGAAAGCCGAAGCTCTCGTCGAGATCGACGACACCGCTCGCTTCCAGCCGGGTCCGGCCCGGCAGTTCCGCCGCGAAGCGGGCCAGCGTCCAGCCGGATTCGGTCGGGCTTGCCGAAAACGCGACATCGCGAATCGTCGTGTCGCCGGCGACGACCACCGGCAGCGAGATGGCCACGGTACCAGGGATCGTCGGCCGGGGAATGTCGGCGAGGACGGCGCGCACCGCCTCCAGCCGCTCCGCAAATCCGATCGCGGCGGCTTCCGGGCTCGCCTCGCCTGTCTCCGCGCCGCCGGATGCGATCGTGTCGACATCGACCTGCTCACCTTCGAGATCCAGCGCGAAATGCGGCACCGCCTTGAAATCGAGGCGGCCTTGGCCGGTCAGGAGATAGGGTTGCTTGCTGCCTCCCGCCTGGACACGCAGGTCGAGGACTTCGGCGGCCGTGGGCGTCAGGGTCACCGCTCCGACCGCCCGGACCGGCAGGACATCCGGCTTTGCCGACGTATCGGCCGCAGTGTCGGACGATGCCGCGTCAGCCGCCGCGAACGGGTTGCCGTCGACCACCGCCGCGCCGCCCGTCGCCGCCTCCGGCAATGGCCGCCTGATGACGGCGGTGCCGGCGAATTGCGGCCGCCCGTCCTCGAACCGCGCGGCGCCGTCGAGCGCTATCTGGGTGGCGAGCGTCTCGTTGGCGGTGACGAGGCGAACCGGTACCGATCCATCCGGCTGCCGCGTTCCGGCCGCCAGCGTAAAGGCGACCGCCTCGCCGCCCAGCTTAAAGCGACCGCTTCCGTCGAGCGGTCCGGCCAGCGAGCCGGCCGACAACACCGCCTCGACACCGGACAACTCGTGGCTGCGTCCGGTCAGGCCGTTCTCGATACGGACCGTGCCGTTGGTGATCGCGACATTGTCGAGCACCACCGTCGCGCCGGTCGGAATCTTCGGCTTCTCCACCACCCAGTCGATGGAACCGTCCGGCCGGATCGGAATGCGGATGGAGGGCCGGTCCAGCGACATCGAGTAGATGAAGATTTCGCCGGAGAGATACGGCGCGAGCTCCGCGTCCATCCGGAACCGGCCGATCGTCGCCAGCGCCGCGCCCGATTCGTCCAGCACCTCGACATCCCCAAAGGTGACCGACGGAAACGGCAGCAGCCGCGCCGAGGCTTCACCCCTGACGACCACGTCGCGGCCGAGAATCGCCGAGGCCTCGCGCTGGAAATCGTCGCGATAGGCGGTCCAGTCGATGAAATACGGCGCCACCAGCGCCCCGATGAGCGCCAGCACCAGGAGGCCGCCGAAAAGAACGAAGGCTCTGACCAGGATGGGGCTCCTCTTCTCGTGGTCGCAATTGCGGCGAGCCCGCGCCACATGATGCCAAGCGCCGCTTGTCTCGCGCTGACCGCCGCCAGCCGTTCGGCCGGGCCGTCAAAGGATAGGCCAGAACCGGGCCCCGATGTCGAGACCTTACCGCGTCCCGATCAGGGCAGGATTTTGCCGGGGTTGAGGATATTGTCCGGATCGAGCGTGGTCTTGATTGCGCGCATCACGTCGACGGCGTCACCCAGCTCCTTGCGCAGATAGCCGCGCTTGCCCTGGCCGATGCCATGCTCGCCGGTGCAGGTGCCGTCCATGGCGACCGCCCGCTCGGCCAGCCGCGCCATGAAGGCTTCGGCCGCGGCGATCTCCTCGGCGCTGTCCATGTCGAGCAGCAGCGTCACGTGGAAATTGCCGTCGCCGACATGGCCGACGATCGGCGCGATCAGGCCGGCGGCGTCGATGTCGGCTTGCGTTTCCGCGATGCATTCGGCCAGCCGCGACACCGGCACGCAGACGTCGGTGGCGATGCCTTTGGCGCCGGGGCGAAGCGCCAGCGCCGCCCAGTAGAACTGGTGCCGCGCCTTCCACAACAGCGCCCGCTCCTCGGTCCGCTTGGCGCCCTGGAACGGGCCGCCGCCGTGGTCCTCGGCGATCGCGGCGAACAACTCGGCCTGTTCGGCGACCGAATTCGCCGAACCGTGGAACTCCAGGAACAGCGACGGCCGCGCTTCGAGGTCGAGCTGAGAATGGGCGATCGCCGCCTGCATGGACAAGGTGTCCAGCAGCTCGATCCGGGCCACAGGAATCCCGGCCTGGATGGTCTGGATCACCGCGTCGCAGGCGCTTTTGACGTCCGGAAACGGGCAGACGCCGGCCAGAATCGATTCCGGAATGCCGTAGAGCTTGAGATTGAGCTTGGTGATGATGCCGAGCGTGCCCTCCGAGCCGACAAGCAGCCGGGTCAGGTCGTAGCCGGCCGAGGTCTTCTTGGCCCGCCGCGCGGTGCGGATGATCTTGCCGTCCGCCATCACCGCCGTCAGCCCGATGACGTTGTCGCGCATCGTGCCGTAGCGCACGGCGTTGGTGCCCGAGGCTCTTGTGGCGGCCATGCCGCCGAGGCTGGCGTTGGCGCCCGGATCGATCGGGAAGAACAGGCCGGTGTCGCGCAAATGCGCGTTCAACGCCTCGCGGGTGACGCCCGGCTCGACCGTGCAGTCGAGATCCTCGGCGTTAACGGCCAGCACCTTGTCCATGCGCGACAGGTCGAGCGAAATGCCGCCCTCCGGCGCGTTGACATGGCCCTCCAGCGACGAGCCGGTGCCGAAGGCGACGATCGGCGTTCGATACTCGCCGCAGAGCTGGACGAGCATCTGCACCTCGGCCTCGGTTTCGGCGAAGAATACCGCGTCCGGCATCTGGTTCGGCAGATAGGTCGTCGAATGGGCATGGGCGCGTCGCACGTCCTCGCCGGTGACCAGCCGCTCGCCGAAACGCTGCTTCAGCACCGAGACGGCGCTGGCGATGCCCTCGCGCTTGGCCGGCCGTTCCGCCAGAATGTCCGCTAACGCCATGATGCTCTTGCTCCCTTCCCGTCCGCCGCCGCGATGGATCGCCGGATTTGACTTCCCCGCACCTTGCGGCTTTCCCTTGCTGCAACGCCCACCCGCGACGAAGAGCCCCGATGACGCCAGAGCCGCAACCGTTCCGTTCGCCCCTGATGGACCTCGAGCCCGATTGGATCGACTATAACGGCCATCTCAATCTGGCGTACTATCACGTTCTGTTCGACCGGGGCATCGACGCCCTGTTCGACGCGATCGGGCTCGGCGAGCCATATCGCGCCACGCGCGGCTACACCACCTACTCCGCCGAGACCCATGTCTGCTATCTGCGCGAGGTGCCGCCGAAAGCGCGCGTTTATGCGACCGCGCAGATCGTCGGGCTCGACGCAAAGCGGCTGCACATCTTCCAGGAGCTGTTCCACGAGGACGGCTGGCGCGCCGCGACGCTGGAAAGCCTGAGTCTCTCGATCGACCAGAACCACCCGTCGGGCGGCCCCAAGGTCGCGCCCTTTCCCGCCGACGTGTTCGCAAGGGTCGCGGCGGTGGCGGCGGAACACGCCAGGCTGCCAACGCCGGACAAGATCGGCCGGGCGGTGCGGTTGGGGCGGGGGTGACAGTGGCGGCGGGGTGAGCGGAAGCGCCAGAGGCTCGGCGCCCCTCTCGCCCCTTGTGGGCGAGAAAGCCTTTTCGTGGAATTATGCCGAGCGCAGCGAGGTGCAAACCACAGAAAAGGCAAGAGCGGGGTGGGCGGCATATCCGGCTTCGTCATCCCGGCCTTGAGCCGGGATCCATGCCGCAATGTTTATGCGACACTCTCCGGTGACGGATTGGCGGTTCCGGCGACTCGGAATGGATCCCGGCTCAGCATTGGGCGTCGCGACCAGTCCTGCGCCATGTCTGTCCATGAAAGACGTCGCGGCCGAGCACGCGAGGCTGCCACGGCCAGACCGGTTGGGGCGGGCGATCACGATGGGGCGGGGGTAGAGGAAGGGCGCGCGGTTGTGGCCGACTAGCGCGGCGGTGACAAGCAGAAGGTGGTCGTCGGACCGCAAGTCTATTGAACATTTGGCCAATCTTGTGCGGAACGACCTGATCGCCGCCTGAGACCACCGACTTCCATCCGTGATATGACGTTAGAGTGGTCGTCCCGTCGTGGAGCTGAGGGAACATGCCGTACTTCGCCGAAGAGGATCTTTGTCGAATGAGGGATGAACGTGAGACAGTCGAACGGAGATCGGACGATTTAATGTCCGAGTTCGTCCTCAGATCCTACACCACGTCTGAAGGGCGCGAGTACGCCGTGAATGGAATTGCGCGGCGGCTTCAGACGATCGCCAGATGCATCGACCGCATTCATGCCCTCATCCCTCCAGAGACGGAGATGGTGCCAGCGGCGGACGACATGGCGGACGTCACGATATTTGTCCAGGCACACGTCTTCAACGTCTTCGGTCTCACTGAGAACCTCGCCCTTCTTTGGGTTCACGAGAAGGGCGTCTGCAAACCGAACGGCGGTTCGATCGGAAGAAACCTGATCGGACTCACGGACAAGTGCATGGACGTGCGCGCGTCATTTCCTGCCGACCTGCAAGCCTATCTGGGCAGCCTTGATCCATGGTTCGAATACCTTACGGGTTACCGTCATTCCCTGGGACATCGCGTGCCGCTCTACGTCCCGCCGTACAGCATCGACCCTGATGATCTCCCACTTTATCATGACCTGGGACGTCGAATGCAGCTGGCCGCTAGGGACGGCGATATAAAGGGATATGGCAGGCTCCAGTCTGAGCAGATCAGCAAGGCCTTCTTCAGGCCGTGGATGAAGCATTCTCTCGATGATCCGACGCCTCCCATAATTTTCCATGCTCAGGTGCTGGCGGACTTCGCAACCGTCGAGCAGCTCTCTCAGAACACCTTGAAGGCCATCGACGGCAAGCCGATTTAGATTTTTCAACTTCTGCTCGCCAACTCGGCTCTAAACGATCAACTTCTTTGATCACGTGAGCGATACACGACGATGCCAGACACCGATCGTCCAGCACTCGGAACATACGGAAGTTGATGGCCTGGAATGGGAGAGCCTGGCCCAGTGGCGCCAACCCAAGAACTGGAAGTCGAGACCTACAAGATGAGGGGAGTTGACATGGGACGGAAGAGAGCCAACCGCCGAGGCCCAAGCCCCGGCCGACCGAAGAGCAATGGACATCGGTCTGAGCCCCCGCCATTGCCTCCGCTGACGGAGGCGATGCAAGAATCCTTAGCGACGAAGGGTGCCCCACTGACTGACGTTGAGGCGATGAACAGGACCAGCGCGCTTCAGAAAGCAACCAGAGGAAATGCCGGCACGTGAGGGAAATCGAGGGTATCGAACAGGCCTTGGACATCCTAAAGTCTCACTGGCAGGAATTAGAGGAGCAGTTCGACCGCAAGAACCACCGATTCCTGATGCTCATGTCGGCCGATCACGACGCCATCGGGAGAGTGCTGAGGGCCCATCTCGTCGTCGAAAGCTTCCTCAGCACTTTCCTTTCGTCGAGCCTTGGCGTCGAGGACCTCGAGAGCCTGAGGCTCAGCGTTTTCCAGAAGGCCAGCCTCCTGCCGAAAAAAGGCTCCAGCGCGTCTTTCGTCCGGCCCGGCATCCTTCAACTGAATGCTGTCCGAAACAAGCTCGGTCATCAAATTGAACACCGCGTCAAGGCACACGAGATCAGCGCGATTTCCGAGGTTCTCCAGGTTGCACGGCCGAAGGTCCAATTCGACGAACCCATCGATGCGATCGAGGCCTTCGCACCCGTGGCGTGTGCATTCCTGTCGGGCTCGACGCCTGAACTGGAGGAAATGTTCACGGAAGCATTTCACCACATCTCCACCCATAATCCAGAGAACACCTGACAACGGTTTAAGAAGATTAATCTGCCCAAATGTCCTCTTTGATCGAAGTTACGATGTGCGCTATCCGCTTCCTTGATCGCAATCCGGCCGACTGTCCTCCCCCTCACCCGTAATGGTTCTGCACCACCGCCTTGGCGATCTCCTCGCGGCTGATGATCCCGGCGATGTCCTCGGGGCGCGGCAGGCCGCGCACGTCGTTGACGACGATCGCGTAGCTGCGGTTCCTGCGGTTCATGCGGGTGACGACCGTGTTGAGGTTGTTCTGCGTCGAGGCGATGATGAATTCGGTCGAGCCGATGTCGGCGAGCGTCTGGCTGGCGAAGCGGTCGGCGCGATAGGGAATCGTGCCGAACCGCACGAAGCCGGTGATGCGGTTGCCGTCGGTCAGGATCACCCGGGTCGTCTCGACGTCGATGTGCTTCAGCGCGTCGCTCACCGTCATCGACCCCGGCAGCATCTCGAAGCTGGTTTCCATCACCTCGCTGACCGGCTGGACCAGGAACATGTTGGTGGTCCGGTCGGTCGGGATCGGCCGGCCCCGCCGTCTCAGCTTGATCGTGTAGATGTCGGACTGGATCAGCGCGCGGCGCACGCCGATGGCGATGGCGACGGCCAGCACCAGCGGCAGGATGATCTCGTAGTCGCGGGTCATCTCGAAGATCATCACGATCGCGGTCATCGCCGCGCTGGTGGCGCCGCCGACCATCGCGCCCATGCCGATGACGGCGAAGGTCTCGACGCTGAGGCCGGCGTCGGGCGCCACCATCATGCCGAGCGCGCCGACCGCCCCGCCGAGGGTCGCGCCCATGAACAGGCTCGGCGAGAAGATGCCGCCGGAGGCGCCGGAACCGAGGCTGAGGCAGGTCGCGACCAGCTTGCCGGCGAACAGCAAAAGCAGCAGCAGCGCGCTGGTGTGGCCGCCGTCGATGATGTCCTGGATGGTGGCATAGCCGACGCTGTAGATGTGGTACTGCCCGCTGGTCAGCAGGAAGACGTAGCCCATCAGCCCGACGCTGGTCATGCCGATGATGTTCTGGACGTAGGGATTGAGCCTCGACTGCTCGAACAGATCCTCGGAGGCGGCCAGCAGCTTGACGAAGAGCCAGGCCGCGACGCCCACCACCACGCCGAGCAGCGCCGCCAGAACCAGTTCGGCGCCGTTCACCGCCTCGGTCTGCCCGAAGGCGCCGAGCGGCAGCAGGAAGGCCGATTCGATGCCCATGGCGAGGCGGAAGACGTAGGTCGAGGTGGCCGTCGCCACGACCACCGGCAGGAAGGTGCGGGCCGAAATCTCCGGCAGCAGCACCTCGGAGGCGAACAAGACGCCGCCGAGCGGCGTGTTGAAGGTCGCCGCGATGCCGGCGCCGGCGCCGGCCGACAACAGCGTGATCTTCTGATGCCGGACGAGCCCAAGCGCCCGCGCGAAAGTCGAGCCGAAGGACGAGCCGATCTGGATGATCGGCCCCTCACGGCCGACCGAGGCGCCGGTGCCGATCGAGATCGCCGAGGCCAGCGACTTCACCACGGCGACGACGCCGCGCACGTTACCGCCATTGTGGTAGATCGCGTACATCACCTCGGGCACGCCGTGCCCTTTGGCCTCGGGCGCGAAGCTGCGCACCAGCCAGACCACGATCAGCCCGCCGATCACCGGAACCAGGATGATCCCCGCGCCCCACGGACTCGGAGCGCCATAGGCGTTGGGATCGAAATCAAGGCTGATTCGGCCGTAGAAGGCGAAATTGTAGATGAAGGCGATCAGATATTTGAAGACGATCGCACCGAGGCCCGCGACGATGCCGACGACCAGCGCCAACAGCAGCATGATCGGCAGCGCGACCTCGCGCTCCGGCGGCGCCTCCGCCTCCGGTGCGATTGGCGCAACGGAAGGGACGGAGGGACTCTCGACGGACATGGGCTTCGACTGACGGTGACTGGGTTGGTAAGGCGGGCGGAACGTATCTACTCTATTTCATTGTCGCCCCGCGATGGGAAGGGCAGCGGCGCGAGGAATGCCGGTCAATGCGAATGGACCGTTAAGTGTGGTCACACCCGGCTTTCCTTTCGGCGATCCCCGGTCGATAATGGCGCTCATATCGAACGCGAGATCCGGCGAGGCGGTCGCCGGTGCGAGACGTTCCGGTTTGACGAGGCCCATGCAGCGATCACACCCCCATCTGCCCTCTCCGTTCGTCGCCGGCACGGTCCTCAAGCGCGATATATTCGGCGAGATCGCCTTCGGCCATCTGGAGAACGCGCCCGACACGGCCGTGACGCGCCGCCGCGTCAGCCGTTCGGCGGGCTGGGCGCGGCCGCTCGCCTGGCATCTGGCCGGTCGTGAAATCCGGGCTCTGGAGGCCCTCGACGCGGTGGCGGGAACGCCGAAACTGCTCGGCGTCGACGAGAGCGCGCTCTACCGTTCGTGGATCGAGGGCACGCCGCTGCATGTCGCCAAGCCGGTCGGCAACGTCGCTTATTTCCGCGACGCCAAGCGACTTTTGCGGCAGGTCCACCGCGCCGGCATCACCCACAACGACCTCGCCAAGCCGCAGAATTGGCTGATCACCCCCGACGGCAAGGCGGCGCTGATCGACATGCAGCTCGCCACCATCTTCGCCCGCCGCTCCAAGCTGTTCCGCCTCATGGCGCGCGAGGACATCCGCCATCTCCTCAAGCAGAAACGCAGCTTCTGCCCGCAAGCGCTGACCCCGGCGGAAAAAAGGCTGCTGGCCACCAAGAGCCTGCCAGCGCGGCTGTGGATGCAGACCTTCAAGCCGATCTACAACGCCATCACCCGCGGGCTGTTCAACTGGTCCGACGGCGAAGGCACCCATGACCGCATGGATACCGAGGGCAAGGCGATCGGCGCGCGGCTCGCGTCCGACCCGGCGATCCTCGCCCATTCCCTGTCGCCCTTTCCCTATCCCAAGCGCCAGGGGGTCGGCATTTACGCCTTTGTCGAAACCGCTCCCGGCAACGACGCGCCCGCTCTGGAAAAGCGGCTGCTCGCCGCCGCCGCGCCGCGCCCGGATGTCGTCCAGGCGGTCGAGCGTCTCCCCCGCGACGCGGGCGGCCGGGTGCGCGAGGATCTGCTGCGGCTGGTCGCGATCAACCAGGTCGACCGCATCGAGGCACTGGCCGGCGACGCCGACGCCCTCGCCGCGACCCGCGCCATCGCCGCCAATCGCCGCAATTTCACCGACCGCCGCCTGAAGGGATAGCGAGGCCGATCTCGCCTGATATCCGCGCCGCCTTGCGGCTGAGGCGTGTCCTCGGGCTCCTATCCTCTCAGCTCCCCGCGCCACCATCATAGTAGCGCCGATACCAGTCCACGAAAGCTTGCACTCCTTCGCGCACCGGCGTCGCCGGCCGGTAGCCGACCGCCCGCTCCAGTTCGCTGACGTCGGCAAAAGTGTCGGGCACATCGCCCGGCTGCAGCGGCAGCAGTTCTCGCTCCGCCTTGCGGCCGAGCGCCTCCTCCAGCGCCTCCACGTAATCGAGGAGTTTTACCGGCGCGTTGTTGCCGATGTTGAATAGGCGGAACGGCGCGTTGCTCGTCGCCGGGTCCGGCCGATCGCTATTCCAGTCCGGATTGGGCTGGGCGATGTTGTCGCTCGCCCGGACCACGCCTTCGGCGATATCTTCAACGAAGGTGAAGTCGCGGGTGTGGTTGCCGCCGTTGAACAGCTTGATCGGCTTGCCCTCAAGGATGTCCCGGATGAACAGGAACAGCGCCATGTCCGGCCGTCCCCAGGGACCGTAGACTGTGAAGAACCGCAGCCCGGTCGTCGGCAACCGAAACAGATGGCTGTAGGAATGCGCCATCAATTCGTTGGCGCGTTTGGTCGCGGCGTAAAATTGCACGGGATGATCGACGCTCTGATGCTCGGAAAACGGCATCGCCGTATCGGCGCCGTAGACGCTGGAGGTGCTCGCATAGGTCAGATGCCGGATCTGATTGTACCGACAAGCCTCCAGGATGTTGGTGAAGGCCACGACGTTGCTCTCGACATAGGCGAGCGGATTTTCCAGCGAATAGCGCACGCCGGCCTGCGCCGCGAGGTGGATTACCCGGTCCGGCCGGTGCTCCGCGAAGCAAGCGTTCACCGCGTCGCGGTCGGCGAGATTGGCCCGCACGAAGACGTAGTCGCCGTTTGATTTGCCGGCCGCCTCTTCAAGAACACGCAGCCGCGCTTCCTTGAGCGCCGGGTCGTAATAGTCGTTGACGACATCGAAGCCGACGACGCTGTCGCCGCGTTCCAAGAGACACCGAACCACGTGAAAGCCGATGAACCCGGCGTTGCCGGTAACCAGGATCGTCATCAGAGGCGCCCGTCCGTCTCGTGTTCGGCGAAGATGCCCTTGACGTCGTAAAGCACCGCGCCCTCCCTGCCCAAGCGGCGAATGGCGGCCGCTCCCATCTCGGCGAACCGGCGGTGTCCGACGGCGAGTACGATCCCGTCATAGACGGCCTCGTCCGGCGCCGTCGTCAGGCAGTCGATGTCGAATTCCCGGCGGCAGTCCGCCGGCGAAACCCACGGGTCCCAGACGTCGATCCGGGCATTGCACTGCCGCAGATCGTTGACGATGTCGATGACCTTCGAATTGCGAAGGTCGGGACAATTCTCCTTGAAGGCGATGCCCATGACGAGGATCCGGCTCCCCACGACCGGCAACCCGCGGCGCATCATCGATCGCGCGACCTGGTCCGCCACATAATGCCCCATCCGGTCGTTGATCCGGCGGCCGGCCAGAATGACCTCGGGGTGATAGCCGACCTCCTGCGCCCGGTGCGTCAGATAATAGGGATCGACGCCGATGCAGTGCCCCCCGACGAGGCCTGGCTTGAACGGCAGGAAGTTCCATTTCGTCCGGGCGGCGGCCAGCACGTCCAGCGTGTCGATGCCGAGTCGATCGAAGATGATCGACAGCTCGTTCATCAGCGCGATGTTGAGGTCGCGCTGGGTGTTCTCGATGATTTTGGCCGCCTCGGCGACCTCGATCGAACTCGCCTTGTGCGTGCCGGCGGTGATGATCGAACCGTAGAGCCGGTCGACGGCCTCGGCGGCTTGCGGCGTCGAGCCGCTGGTCACCTTGGTGATCGTCGTCAGCCGGTGCTGCTTGTCGCCCGGGTTTGCTCGCTCAGGGCTGTAGCCGAGAAAGAAGCCCTCGTTCAGCGTCAGGCCCGACAATCGCTCCAGGATCGGGACGCAGATATCGCGGGTGCAACCCGGATAAACCGTCGATTCATAGATGACGACGGCCCCTTCCGAGATCGCCTTGCCTACCGTCTCGCTCGCGCGAACGAGCGGGCCCAGATCCGGCCGGTTGGCGCGATCGATGGGGGTAGGAACGGTCACGATGAAGACGCCGCAGGCTTTGAGCGCCTCCGGGTTCGTGGTGAAGGTCACCAACTCCGCCGCAGCCATGCCAGCGGCATCGACTTCCAGCGTGGCATCCCGCCCGCCCTGAAGCTCCGCGATCCGCTCGTGGCGAATGTCGAATCCGACGACCCGGCGCTTTCGGCCGAACTCCACCGCCAATGGCAGGCCGACATAGCCCAGCCCGATGACGGCGATGGTCTGGTCGTCCAGGTCAAGATTGCGCACGTTACGACTCATTCCAGTGCTCACCGCCGACAGGGATCTGACGGGCAGGCGGATGATGAAGAACCGGGATGGTCCCATAGACGGCTTCCTGCGGTTTCTGTCGAACCGCGACGATGCCCCGGACAGCGATAGACGTTCCGCGGCTTTCCGCCAATTCCCCTGCCCCGAGGGCCGTGCCCCTGCATCCGGCCTGCCGCCACCGGTCATCAACGGCGAATTAAGAGAATCCGTGGAAAGGTGTCCATCCGGGGAGCCGAGGTCGGCTTGTGGACAGAGCTCTCACGGACGGTGATCGGCGAGAAGGAGCAGCTTTCCGTCTTGATCACTGGAGGGGAAGCATGTCGATGACGAAACATCTGGTGATCATGGCCGTCAGCCTCGCCGCTGCCCTCTCCAGCTGTCGGTCCTCCAATCTGGACGACGCCTTCGGCGCTTCGTCCTTTGGCTATGCCGCCGCCATCGAAGACATTCGTCTGCTGCCCGAGGCCAGAACCCAGTTCAAGGCCCGCAACTACGGCAAATCCTACGCGCTGTTCAAGAAATCGGCGGAAGTCTATCCGAACAACCCGGCTGCCTGGCTCGGCCTTGCCGCCTCGGCCGACCAGCTCGGCCAGTTCGACACCGCCGATACGGCCTACGGCGCGCTCGCCAAGCTCATTCCCGGTACGGTCGAGTACTACAACAACATCGGCTACTCGGCGCTGCTGCGCGGCGAATTGCGCTCCGCCGCCCGGCACTTTGCCAAGGCACAGGCCCTCGCCCCCCGCAGCGTCACCGTCGCCAACAATCTGCGCCTTCTCCGCAACAGCGTCTCTCGAGCCAAAAGGAGCTGAGCGCCTGTGATGAAAGGTCGATCGGTGACTGCCATGCCCGCGTGGGTTCACACCGCCCAGGTTCATGAAAATCCGGCCCCTGCTCCGGCTCGCCCCCCCGTCCCGGACCGGCAGGAGACGCAAACGCCGCCCGAGACGAAACGGTCCTGGTCGGCGATCCTGCTTGTCTTGAACGGCGCCTGTCTGTCCGCCACGCTGGCCGTCGCCGTGACGATGACGCTCGCATGGCGCCCCATGCAGAGCCTCGACACCCTGGACAACCGCATGGCCCGGCTCGACGGCATCGAACAACGCCTGAGCGGCCGCGTCGACGGCGCCGCCGATCGCGTCGATCGCGCGATCCAGGGTAGGATCGACCAGGTCGACGCCGGATTGGGCGGATTGGCGGATGGGCTGGGACAGCTCCGGGTTTCCGTCGGCCAAAGCGTGGACACACTCGATGACACCAGCGCGAGGCTCGACGAGACCTTTGCCGGCGCCCTTCTGGCCATCACCGAGCTGACCGAAACGGCCAACCCGAGCCAAAACACGGAGCAACGAAGAGCCGTGAAATTCGCCGCGCAAGGTGGGCCCCCATTCGATGAGTCGTTGGGGCCCGCCTCGCCGGAATTCCAGCGACAAGAGCTTCCCGATGGGTCCGTGGCCTACCGGCGGGTGGAAGCCCGCTAGACCAGGACTGCTTCGGAGAGCGCGGCGATTACCTGTATGGCAGTAGAGGTCGCATCTTTCGGAGAGGCTTGATCGCTCCTCAGACGAGCAATTCGGTGCGATCGCAGACCTTCTGGTTCCGCACTTTCCTCAAGTCGCTACCATCCGGCCTACTGCATCCCTTTCCAGCTTGGCGAGGACGGCCACCACGGCTGCCTGTCCGAGGAGGAAAGCCCATCCTAAAGCATTGGGAGAAATGAGTGTGAAGGGGAGGATGATACTCGCAGCGATCCACGCCAAATTGCCGAGGATGACAGTCCAGACGGCCGCCAGCTGGGGCTGGGGAAATGCGGCGGCTATCGCCATGAAAGCGGCGATTGGGAACAGAATGGCGCCCGCATAGAAAAGCAGCTCCACCGGAATTCGCGTCAATGCTTGCAAGGGACGCGATGCTGTCATCAGCAATGTACCCATTAGGCCACAAGCCGCAGCATCGATCATGAGAAGGGACCGTATTGAAAGAGAAGTGATGGCGGTCATGTTTGGTTCTCCTGGTTCTTGAACGGACCATCCGCGAAGGTCCTCGATCCAGTTTCCCGACCGCCGGCGCCAAGTCGATTACGTCAAAGGTAATTGAAAGTCCTGCGCTTTCGACTAGCCTCGCTCGATGACCGAAACCACGATCGCAGTAGGCGACATCTTGCGCGATTGGCGTCAGCGTCGACGTTTGAGCCAGCTTGGACTGGCTGTGGAAGCGGAGGTGTCTCAGCGCCATCTGAGCTTTGTCGAGTCGGGACGGGCGTCGCCCAGCCGCGATATGGTCCTCCGTCTCGCCGAAGGCCTTGCTATGCCGCTCCGAGAACGCAACGCGATGCTGATTGCCGCGGGGCTAGCTCCGCTCTATCGGGAGCGGCCTCTCGATGACGATGCCATGGCAGCCGCTCGACAGGCGGTGGATCAAATCCTGAAAGGCCATGAACCACACCCTGCCTTAGCGGTTGATCGTCACTGGAACATGATCTCCGCCAATGGCGCGATCGCGCCGTTCCTGGAAGGAATAGCGTCGCAGCTTCTGGCGCCACCGGTTAATGTTCTGCGCCTCAGCCTGCATCCCGATGGTCTGGCTTCCCGCATCTTGAATTTCCGCGAATGGCGGGCGCATTTGGTTTCCAGGCTGAAGGAACAGGTGGAGCAGTCCAACGATGCTGGTCTGAAATCGCTGCTCGATGAACTGACGGCCTATCCTGTTCCCGGCGACGCCAAACCATGGCGTCCGAACGATAGAGGCGCGGCACGCGCTCCCATTGCCGTCAGGCTTGAGCTTGCTATCAAAGGCGGCAAATTTGCCTTTCTTAGCACGACAACTGTCTTCGGCACGGCCACCGATATCACCTTGTCCGAAATCGCAATCGAGACATTCTTTCCGGCTGATGAAAAAACGGCTGCTGCAATGCGGGCAGGTAGTCCCAGTGCGCAAGGTTAGCGCATCAAATGGTCCCAGGCGTTTCTCCTGTTGACCCGCCCTTAACCATATCGTCGCAAACTGCCGCGGAATGCGGGCTGCATCGCGGTCCGACGCACTGTCTGTCGCTCGAACCGCTTGGTGGATCCACGCGGCGGTGAGCATACGCCAATCCCATCGGACGACAGCAGAAACGGGACGCGAAAGGTAGCCTCGATGGATGTGCTCCATCCTTGGAAACAGGCGGTGGGACTGGCAATTGGCGTGCGCGCTTTCGCGGCAATGCCCCAGCTGCTGCGCATCGCGCTGACGACGCTGGCTTGCCTCGCGGTCCTTCCCGCGGCCGCCCAGCAGCGCATGCTCGCCATCGGCAACGGTGGCGTGTCGAATGTGGTCGTGCGGCAAAGCTCGACCGTCACCATCACCACCAACCGGCCCTTCGCCAATCTCGTCGTCGGCGACGTCAAGATCGCCGATGTGGTGCCGCTGTCCGATCGTTCCTTTTACATCCAGGGACGGTCGAACGGGATCACCAATATCTCGATCTACGATGACGGCGACAGGCTGCTCGGGGTCGTCGACACTCGTGTCAGCATGGACTTCGCCAACGTCCATTCCGCGATCCGCGCCGCCGTCCCCAGCGCGACGGTGAAGGTGACCAATTTCAACGATCGCATTCATCTCAGCGGCACCGTGAAGAGCGCGCCCGACGCGGTGAAGGTGATGGACGTCGCCCAGCAATTCTCGTCCGAGCCGGTCATCAACGCGCTAGCGGTGACCGACGCCCAACAGGTCGCGCTGGAAGTGCGCGTGCTTGAGGCAAGGCGTAGTGCCGGCCGCGATCTCGGCGTCAACTTCCGCGTGTCCGGTGGCACTTCGCTCGGCGTCATCGGCTCCCGCGTCCGGTTGAATGCCGATCCCGACACCGGCCAGCCGAAATCCTATCTCGACGACAATGCCGGACGCAATTCGCAAGGCACGCCCTTCGGATCGCTGGTCGCTCAGGTTCTCGAGAGCGCCGGCGTTCGCGTCGACATGATCATCAATGCTCTCGAGAAGAAGGGCCTCGCGCGGCGGCTGGCGCAGCCTAACTTGACCACAATGAGCGGCGAGAAGGCGAGCTTTCATGCCGGCGGCGAAGTGCCGATCCAGGCGGCCGTCGTCGGCGCCAACGGATCCTCCTCGACCCAAACCGAATACCGCCCCTACGGCGTCCGTCTCGAATTCCTGCCGACCGTTCTGGATAGCGGCTTGATCAATCTCAGGGTGATGACGGAGGTCAGCGAGATCGATCCGGCCGTCGTCGTCAACGGCAATCCCGGCTTCACGTCGCGCAAGGCGCAGACCGTCATCGAACTGCGCGACGGCCAGAGCTTCGCCATGGCCGGGCTGCTGCAGACGGTGAACGCCAAGACGATCGAGCAACTGCCGTGGATCGGCCAGGTTCCGATCCTCGGCGCCTTGTTCCGTTCGACCAGCTTCCAGAAGCAGGAAACCGATCTGGTGGTGGTCGTAACCCCCCGCCTCGTCCAACCGGCGAGCCCGGGCGAGCAACTTTATTCCCCGCTCGACCAGACCCGCTCTCCCGACGACGTCGAGCTGTTCGCGCTCGGCCTTCTCGAGGTGGATAAGGACATGCTGCGATCGGTCAAGGAAGGCCAAGGCATTTCGGGACCCTACGGCCACATCATCGACATCGAGACGGATAACGGCAATGCGCACGCCCAGCCTTGAGATCGTCGTCCTTGCCGCCACTGCCCTGCTGACGGGCTGCGCGGACTATGCCAATCAGCGCGATACGATCTCGCTCGGGGCGGGTAACGCGATGCAAGCGAACATGGCGGTCCACACGGCGAACGCCTTTCCCCCTCATCGCAACGTCACGGCAATACGCACAGACGGACAGGTCGCCGAACGGAACGTGCGTCTGTATCGCGGCGCCGCTGCCACGGGGGGGGCGGCGCAGCCGGCAGCAACCGCGCCCGCGGCACCCGCAACGGAATGACGGCTGCCCGGTTCACCCGGCAGCCACGATGCGATCGAGCCCCGCGACGACCAGACAATTCGACCTGTCCCGTTAACGTCCTTTCTTAACGGGTGGTCAAGCTCGCGGTCCTAAGCTCCCTCGGATTATGAGGAAGCAGGCGGGTTCGATAACAACCTTCCCGCACGGTAGGACAATGATTCGAGCTCTCATCTTCGCAGCCGCGCTCGGTTCGGGCGGGCTCGCTGCCTGGATCACATTCGCCCAGCCCGACACTCCTGTTCGGGTCGAGCAGGCGCCTGAGATCGCACGGATCGCGATGAGCGAAGTGCTCGTGGCATCCGCCGAGATCGGCCAGGGACGATTGCTGGAAGAGACCAGCATGCGCTGGCAGTCATGGCCCGAAGGTGCCGTGTCCGCCGGTTTCATCACCCGTGCCTCCCAACCCGACGCGATCGAGACGCTCGCCGGCTCGCTCGTCAAGAGCCAGTTCCAGGAAAGCGAACCGATCCGCAGCGACAAGTTGGCTCCCGCCGGCACCGGCTATATGTCCGCCCTGCTGCCGGCTGGCAAACGCGCGGTCGCGGTCCGGGTCTCGGCGGAAAACACGGCCGGCGGGTTCGTACTGCCCAATGACCGGGTCGATGTTGTCCACACCTACACGCGACCGAGCGTCGGTACCGAGCCGCCGCAGAGCGTCAGCCGCGCGATCTTGAGGAATGTCCGCGTGCTGGCTGTCGACCAAAGCCGCAACGCCGACCCGGCCAACCCGCAACAGGTCGTGGTCGGGCGAACGGCAACCCTCGAACTGGACATCCAGCAGGTGGAACAGATCACCGCCGCCGAGGCCTCCGGGACTCTGTCCCTGGCCTTGCGGTCGGCAGCGGATCTCAACGAGCCGAAGCTCGCGGTCAAGCGCCGAGAGCCGACAGTCGGCGTCTATCGTGACGGCAAGATGGAGGTCGTGAAGGTCGCGCCACATACCGCGGGATCGCTGTGGCGAGCTCGCCAGTCGTCGCCTTGACGGACGACGAGGCGCCCATGATGCCTGCTTCCTCCGCTACCGGGGACAAGGCGCCGCCGAAAGAGGCAGCGACGAGCGCGTCCGCCACCGGCAGCCTGATCATTCCGCAAATCGCCATCGCGGTCTTCACCGAGACCGAGGAGCTTGCCCGGACCGCCGAGGCGGCCGCGTCGGACCGACGCCTGCAACGGACGCGATTGACGGTCCATGGCGGCGGATTGCCGGCTGCAATCGAGCTCTACGGCAAGGGTCCGACCCCCAATCTCATCATCGTTGAAACGACGGCCGAGAATGCCGCGCTGTTCGCAGGGCTGAACGCGCTGGCCGATGTCTGCCTGACCAGCACCAAAGTCATCGTGATCGGACACCGCAACGACATCACGCTCTACCGGGAACTGATCGAGCAGGGCATCCACGAATATGTCGTCGCCCCGCTGGACGTAATGTCGCTGATCGCCACGATCGGCCGCCTCTACAAAAGCGCTGGCGCGCAGAAGCTTGGAAAGGTCTGCGCCTTCTTCGGCGCGCGTGGGGGCGTCGGTTCATCGACCGTGGCGCACAATACCGCCTGGTCACTGGCCTCGTCCTTCGATTCCGACGTTCTTCTGATCGATATGGATCTACCCTTCGGCACCGCCGGCCTGGACTTCAACATCGAGGCGGCACAGGGGGTGATGGAGGCGATCAGCGACGCCGACCGGCTTGACGACGTGCTGCTGGAGCGGATCATGACGCAGCGTGGCGAACGGCTCAGCATCCTGACGCCGCCACTCGCGCTGACGAACGCCTACGATCTGCGGGAGACTGATTTCAACGGCCTCATCGACATCGCGCGATCCAGCGCCAGGCTGACGATCCTCGACCTCCCCCATATGTGGACCGCCTGGGTCAAACGGCTTCTGACCGACGCGGACGACGTTGTGATCACCGCTGCGCCGGACCTCGCCAATATGCGCAACGTCAAGGGCGTCATCGAATTCCTGCGGTCCACCCGGCCGCATGACAGCCCTCCCAAGCTGGTACTGAACCAGATCGGCATCCCGAAGCGCCCGGAGATCAAGGCTCCGGCCTTTGCCACTGCCGTTGCGCTCGAGCCCAGCCTCAGCATCCCCTTCGACCCGGCGCTTTTCGGTAACGCAGCCAATGACGGTCGCATGATCGGGGAAACATCGGCCCGTTCACCCGTGGCTCGCTCGTTCGACGAGCTCGCGCACTCGCTGATCAGTGGCAAGGCGGTGTCGCGTCCCGCGAGGAAAGGCATCAATGCTCTTGCCGCGCGCCTGGTCGGGAGGCGTTGAACCGCGATGCGCGCTCTGCCGCCCTTTTCCCGGGACCGACGACGCAGCCGCGCTCGTCTCCGGCGGTCGGCGGATCGCTTCCAGGCGCTGCTGGCCGGCAGGGACGGCGTCTCGGCAGTCGAATTCGCGCTCTTTGCGCCGATCCTGTTCTTCGCTCTCATCGCGACGGCGGATCTCGGCCTGGCGTTGAACGAACGAATGGCGATCGACCACGTCCTGCGCGCGGGCGCCCAGACCGCTATGGCCGATCCGGGTGAGCAGCGTGTCATCGACGTCATGACGGCCACCGCCACGCCGAATTTTCCGCCCCCGACAGACCCCGCGGTCGCCCCCGATCTGGTGATGTCGGTGTCGCGCTATTACGCCTGCCCGGAAGCGCCCGACGTCGCGGTGCCCGCCTCGACCAGTTGCGCCGGATCAGCGCCGACCTACAGCTTCTATCAAATTGGCGGGACAAAGACTTACAGCGGCTGGATCATTCCTGATCTCAACCTCCGGCCGCAGATTCAGGTGCAGATACGATGAGCCTGCGGAACCGCTTTCGAAACGACGATGTGGGTGCGACGGCCGTCGAATTCGCCATCATATGCTTTCCGTTATTGCTTGTTTCGCTCGGCGTCGTCGAATTCGGGCGGGCCCTGAATGTCCGCAACGACCTCGCCTTCGCGGCGGATTTCGCGGTTCGCTCCGTTCTTAACGACGCGACGGTTCCAAATCCGGATCTGGATTCGACAATCCGCACATCCTTCACCGGCAACCGCCCCGACCTTCTTCAAATTGATTTCGGCACGGCTGCGGAAGCGGGCGTGTCGTTTCGCACGGTCGCGATCACCTATCCCTTTGAGTTCGTGGTTCCGGGGGTGTCGGCAAACGGCATGACGCTGAGCGTGTCCCGTCGCATTCCGCTGAACTGACCGCAGCCCCTTGCGCCGCTGGGGGCATTCCGCCCCGATTTATTCGCTATTGATTACAATTGCGTCGATCGATTTTACGGCGCTGCAATCGTGGTTCGATAGCATCCCCCCAGTCAGGCGATGACCGCTTCGAGATCCTGAGACGGCCGGTTCGCCGCAAGTGCGGCGCAACCGACACACGGCTTCAGGCGTCACAATGGACGTGACCCCATCCTCGGACGTCAGGCCGCCATAGCGTATCGCTGCGGAGGAACCATGTTCGGCAGGAAGACGGAAGAGGAGAGCACTCCAGCCGCGTCCAACGACGACGCTGTGGCTTGCGTCATCCCCACCAGCGAAACCGCCATCACGCCGCCCCGGGTCGTGCGCCCGGAAAATCAGCCGCGCGGCGAAAAGCACTTTTCCCTGAAGCGAGAGATCTTCGACGCGTTGGTGGACGCGATCGACGTGTCCGTCCTGTCGACCATGAAGACCGACGAAGCGCGCGAGGAGATCGTCCAGGTCGTCAATGACATCATCACGGCGAAGAAGGTTCAGATCAGCATCGCCGAGCAGGAGGCGCTGGTCGGCGAAATCTGCGACGACGTGCTCGGCTACGGACCGCTGGAGCCGCTGCTCGCCCGCGACGACATCGCCGACATCATGGTCAATGGTCGCAACCGCATCTTCATCGAGGTGAACGGCAAGGTGCAGGAGACGGACGTCCGTTTTCAGGACAACCAGCAACTGCTCAATGTCTGCCAACGGATCGTCAGCCAGGTCGGCCGTCGCGTCGACGAGTCGAGCCCGATCTGCGATGCGCGGTTGGCCGACGGCTCCCGCGTCAACGTCATCGCGCCGCCGTTGGCGATCGATGGACCGACGCTGACGATCCGCAAGTTCAAGAAGGACAAGCTGACGCTCGATGATCTGGTCCGGTTTGGCGCCATCTCCCCGGAGGGCGCCACCATCCTGCAGATCATCGGTCGGGTGCGCTGCAACGTCGTCATTTCCGGCGGTACCGGCTCGGGCAAGACGACGCTGCTCAACTGCCTGACCCGCTATATCGACGAAGACGAGCGCATCATCACCTGCGAGGATTCGGCCGAACTGCAGTTGCAGCAGCCGCATGTCGTCCGGCTGGAAACCCGCCCGCCCAACATCGAGGGCGAGGGTGAGATCACCATGCGCGCCCTGGTCAAGAACTGCCTGCGCATGCGCCCCGAGCGGATCATCGTCGGCGAGGTGCGCGGACCCGAGGTGTTCGATCTCCTGCAGGCGATGAACACCGGCCATGACGGCTCGATGGGCACGATCCACTCCAACTCGCCGCGCGAATGCTTGAAGCGCATGGAATCGATGATCGCCATGGGCGGTTTCTCGCTACCGGCGACCACGGTCCGAGAGATCATCGTCGGCTCCGTCGACGTCATCATCCAGGCCGCGCGGCTGCGCGACGGCTCGCGCCGGATCACCCACATCACCGAAGTGCTCGGCATGGAGGGCGACGTGATCACCACCCAGGATCTGTTCGTCTACGACATGGTCGGCGAAGACGCCGACGGCAAGGTGCTCGGCCGTCATCGTTCGACCGGGATTGGACGGCCGGGATTCTGGGATCGCGCCCGCTACTACAACGAGGATAAGCGCCTCGCGGCCGCCCTCGACGCCGCCGAGCAGAGCGCCGTGGCCGCCTGACCATGTTGTATGACGGCCTTTCCCCGACCAATTTGATCTACGCTCTCGCGGCGCTCTGCAGTGGTGGCCTACTGCTTTCCTTCGTCTATCCCGGCGGCGCCAAGCGACGCGCCTACGACAGCCGCTTCACCGCGATCGCCACCAGCGGTCCCGCGGTGGCCGGGCCCAACCGCAACTCCGAGAACGCCCGCCGCAAACGATCCGTCGAGGAGACCCTGCGCGAGATCGAGGAAAAGCAGAAGAGCCAGGCGAAGCGAAACAAATCGAAGCCCAAGCTGATCGTGCGCTTGCGGCAAGCCGAGCTCAGCTGGTCGAAACGAACCTATTATGTGGTTTGCGCCGCCGCCGCCGCCGTGACCTTCCTCGTCGTTGTGGCGGTGGGAGGCGAACCGCTTGCGGCCGGCGGGTTCGCGATCGCCGGGGGCCTGTTTCTGCC
>DRFF01000130.1 GCA_011050685.1 Aurantimonas coralicida | reverse complement strand
TGATGAAGAAGATCGAGACGATCGCCAAGCGGATCTACCGGGCCGACGAGGTTCTGGCCGACAAGAAGATCCGCGACCAGCTGGCGCAATGGGAGGAGCAGGGGTTCCGCGATCTGCCGATCTGCATGGCCAAGACGCAGTATTCGTTCTCCACCGACGCCAATCTGCGCGGTGCGCCGACCGGTCATTCGGTGCCGATCCGCGAAGTGCGGCTGTCGGCCGGCGCCGGCTTCGTCGTCGTCGTCTGCGGCGAGATCATGACCATGCCGGGCCTGCCCCGCGTGCCCTCGTCGGAATCCATCAGGCTCAACGACGAAGGCCTCATCGAAGGCCTGTTCTAGGGCGATGCTCCGCGATGTGACCCGTGCCGCGATGATCGATGGCAAGGCCATCGCGGCGCGCCTGCGGGCCGAGGCGGCGAACGATGCGGCGAGGCTGGCCGAAGAGGGCTGGCAGCCGCGCCTCGTCTCGGTCTCCGTCGGAGATACCGCGGCGGCCGAACTCTATGTCCGGAACCAGCAGAAAAGCGCCGAGAGCGCCGGCGTCGCCTTCGAGGCACGCAGCTATCCGCACGAGACGTCGCCCGAGCAACTGGTCGGTATCCTGCAGGGGCTCAACGCCGACCCGCGCGTGCACGGGATCATCATCCAGCGCCCGCTGCCCGCGCATATTCCGGTCAAGGCATTGCAGAAGGCCGTGCATCCGTTGAAGGATGTGGAAGGCATGCACCCGGCCTCGATCGGCAATATCGTCTACAACGATCTGGCGCTTGGTCCCTGCACGGCGGTGGCGGCGGTGGAAATCATGAAGACGCTGCCGTTGAAGATCGAGGGGCTGGACGTAACGATTATCGGCCACTCCGAAATCGTCGGGAAGCCGATCGCGTTTCTCTTGATGGGACTGGGGGCGACCGTGACGGTCTGCCATCACATGACGCGCTCGGTGGCCATGCACAGCCGCGCGGCCGACGCGGTCTTCGTTGCCGTCGGCAAGCCCGGCCTAGTGACGGGCGAGATGATCAAGCCCGGCGCGGCGCTGATCGATATCGGGATCAACCGGGTCGATGGGAAAACCGTCGGCGACGCGGACTTCGACAGCTGCGCCAGGGTCGCCGGTTGGATCACGCCGGTGCCCGGCGGCGTCGGGCCGGTGACGGTAGCCGTGCTGATGCAGAACGCGGTGCTGGCGACGCGAATGCAGAAAGAGCACTACCAGCAGTCTTTTGCGAGCACGAACAATGGATGACCGAGGTGGGATCATGACAGCCAGTATTATCGACGGGAAAGCTTTTGCCGCTTCGGTGCGCGAAGACGTGGCGGCGCGCGTGGGCCAGCTGAAGGAAACGAGCGGCATAACCCCCGGGCTGGCGGTCGTCCTGGTGGGCGAGGACCCAGCCAGCCAAGTCTATGTACGCTCGAAGGGCAAACAGACCCTCGAGGTCGGAATGAACTCCTATGAGCACAAGCTCGGCGCCGACATTTCCGAGGCCGACCTTTTGGCCCTGATCGAAAGCCTGAACGACGACCCGGCGGTGCATGGCATCCTCGTCCAGTTGCCGCTGCCGAAGCATCTCAACGAGGATCTGGTTATCAACGCGATCAACCCAGCCAAGGATGTGGACGGTTTTCATCTGTCGAATGTCGGTCTGCTGGGGACGGGGCAGGACTCGATGGTGCCGTGCACGCCGCTCGGATGCCTGATGATGCTGCGCGACCACCACGGAAGTCTGTCCGGTCTGGAAGCGGTGGTGGTCGGTCGCTCGAACATCGTCGGCAAGCCGATGGCGCAACTTCTCCTGGGAGACAGCTGCACGGTGACGATTGCCCATTCGCGGACGAAAAATCTGGCGGACGTGGTGCGCCGCGCCGACATCGTTGTAGCCGCCGTCGGCCGGCCCGAGATGATCAAGGGCGATTGGATCAAGCCCGGCGCCACGGTCATCGATGTGGGCATCAACCGGGTCGCGGCGCCGGAAAAGGGAGAGGGCAAGACACGCCTCGTCGGCGATGTCGACTTCGCCAGCGCCGCCAAGGTCGCCGGCGCGATCACCCCGGTGCCGGGCGGCGTCGGGCCGATGACCATCGCCTGCCTGTTGTCCAATACGCTGACCGCCTGCTGCCGCGCCAATCCCGAGACGTCAGCGGCGTAGCGCGGCGGCCTGTGCGTTGGTGCCTATGCGCGCGAGATCGGACAAAATCGCCAACGCGTCACGGGCGATGGTGGCGACGACCTCTCCGGCCGGCTCGATCGCTTCGATCCGGCCGGCGACCTGACCGGCGAAAAGCGCCAGCCGCTCGAGATCGCCGCGCATCGATTGAAGCGGCGAATCGGTGCTGAAGAGATAGATCGACCGGTCGTCCTCCATCGCGATCGCCTCGCGCGGCAGGTCCTCGGCCTTGTAGCCGAACAGCCGCTCGCCGAGGGTTTCGGTGACGTCGCTGGCAAGGACCCGGACCGGGGAGTTGGGCGGCCAGTTGATCGCGAAGGCGTCGGTGTGGACGGTGTCCTCGCAGGACGCCGTGACGACGCGGTGCTTGTGCAGGTCGTGGGCGAAGGATTCCTGCGTCGCCAGGAAGGCGGTGCCGCAGTGGATGCCCTGCGCGCCGAGAGCCAGCGCTGCCACGAGGCTGGCACCGGAGGAAAATCCTCCCGATCCGACCACGGGGATTTTAAGCGCGCTGGCGACCTGTGGCAGCAGTACCAGCGAGGAGACGCTGCCGTGAACATGGCCGCCGGCCTCGACCCCTTGGACGATTACCGCATCCGCTCCAGCGGCTTCGGCAGCCCGCGCGGCGGCGAGAGATCCGACCTGATAGAGCACCCGGCATCCGGCCCGCTTCGCCGTCTCGATCGCCTCCGGGACGACCTCCCAGAAAAAGACCATCGCCCGAACCTTGGCCTCAAGGCAGACCGCCAACTCTTCGTCGAAAAGCGTGGGGTCGGTCGCCGCCGGGATCAGGTTGACGCCGAAGGGCCGGTCGGTGCGCGAGCGGACGGAAGCGATCTCGCGCGCGATCAGCTTCGGCGGCTCGCGGACCATGCCGAGACAGCCGAAACCACCCGCCGCCGATACCGCCGCGACAAGCTCCGATCGCGCGACGCCGCCCATGCCGGCCTGCAGGATTGGATAGCGGCAACCGATGATGTCGCAAAGCGGTGTGCGGAGCGCCGCATCGCTGCGGGAGGTTGCATCCGAATGGTTCATGTTTCCACTCCCCCATGGTGACGTTCCAAATCCGCGTCGCGGGCAGACTGTTCCGGCCAGCACCCGTCTTCGCGGTGACACAGGGATTTCATTCAGGGAATATTACTTGCATAAAAAGAATAACCCTGCAACGATGATCGCGACGCGTCATGTCGGCCGCTCGTGAAAACGCTCGGTTGGACGCGATCGCATTTCGGGAGGGTCGCCATGCTCAACCTTGATCTTCGTGAGTTCCATGCGGGTCCCCCAAAGCCGAGCCAGATCATCGAGCCGTTGGCCTTTACGATGGCGCCCGGTTCCGAGCGTCATGTGGTCCAAGGACAGGGCGCGATCCTGTTCGCGGTCGAAGCTGGCGATCGGATCACCATCACCAACGACGAAGGCGGCCAGCATTGCGAAGTCATCGCGGCGGACGCGCGGGGCATGATCGATGCCGGCATTTTGGGCGAGACCGCGAATTCGCAGGCGCCGGGGTTGAGAGCGCTGCTGGCTGACGGCGACGCCAGCTTGCGCAAATTGCGCCAGGGCTTGGAGCGCCGCGGGATCGATCTCGCGCAAGCCGCCGCGATCGGCTTTTTCGAGGGCACTACGCCGCCGGGCAACTCGGTGTCGCTCACCGTCCAGCGCGACGGCACGGTGGTCATTGCGGCTCCCGGCAATGCGATGGATTTCGAACGGCAGGATACCGCGACGCCACTGACGGTTCTGGTCGAGCGAGCCAACCCCGCGCGCGGGGCGAGATTCGCGCTTCCCGAGCCGCTGGCCGATCCAATCCTCGATCTCAGGGTCCGGTCCGCCACTGCGGAATCCTATTTCGTCAAGGCGGGTGATTATTTTCAGATCCTCGACGTCGACGGCCGACAGTGTACCGACTTCCAGTGTTTCGATGCCCGCAAACTCGATCGCGGGATCGAGCACCCGCTCGACATGACGACGACCCGCTCGCTGATGGGACACGCCTATCCGATGCCCGGTCTGCATGCGAAATATTACGACCATGAGAACATGCCGCTGGTCGAGGTGATCCAGGACACTTGCGGCCGGCACGATGCCTTTGCGCTGGCTTGCGCCGCCAAATACTACGACGATATCGGCTATCCAGGCCATGCCAACTGCACCAACAACTTCAACGCGGCGCTGGCGCCGCACGGAGTGACGAGCCGCGCCGGTTGGATGGCGATCAATTTCTTCTTCAACACCGCGATCGATGCCCACGGTGTGATCGTCGTCGACGAACCCTGGTCCCGGCCCGGGGACTATGTGCTGCTGCGCGCGATGACCGATATCGTCTGCGTCAGCTCGGCCTGCCCCGACGATACGACGGCGGCCAACGGCTGGAACCCGACCGATATTCACGTGCGCAGCTATTCGGGCGCCGAGACCTTCTCGCGCGCCGTCGCCTATCGCCCTACACCGGACTCGGAGCCGAAAATGACCAAGCCGACCGGCTTCCACGAACGGTTCGCCGAACACACGCGCAACTTCGTCGATTACAAGGGCTATTGGCTCGCCAACTGCTTCTCGGACGCCGGTCCGATCGAGGAATACTGGGCTTGCCGCGAAAAGGCCGCGGTGATCGATCTGTCGGCATTGCGAAAGTTCGAGATCACCGGTCCGGATTCCGAAGCGCTGATGCAGTACACGCTGACGCGCAACGTCAAGAAGCTGGCGGTCGGCCAGGTGGTTTATTCCGCCATGTGCTACGAGCATGGCGGAATGATCGACGACGGCACGCTGTTTCGGCTGGGCCGCGACAATTTTCGCTGGATTTGCGGCGACGATTATTCGGGGATCTGGTTGCGCGAGGTCGCCGAAAAGCTCGGCCTCAAGGTTCTCATCCGCACCTCGACCGACCAACTCCACAACATTGCCGTTCAGGGACCCAACAGCCGCGATCTCCTGAATGAGATCGTCTGGACGCCCCCGCATCAGGCATCGTTGGCCGAATTGGGATGGTTCCGCTTCACCATCGGCCGCATCGGCGGCGAGCACGGCGCGCCGATCGTGGTCTCGCGAACCGGCTATACGGGCGAGCTCGGCTACGAGGTCTGGTGCCATCCGAAGGACTGCGAGATCGTCTTCGATGCGGTCTGGGAGGCCGGCAAGCCGCATGGCTTGCGTCCGATGGGGCTGGAAGCCCTCGACATGGTTCGCATCGAGGCCGGCCTGATCTTTGCCGGTTACGATTTCTCCGACCAGACCGATCCGTTCGAGGCGGGAATCGGCTTCACCGTACCGCTGAAATCCAAGGAAGACGACTTCATCGGCCGCGACGCCCTCATCCGCCGCAAGGAGCATCCGGCGCGCGTCATGGTCGGTCTCGACATCGACGGGAATGTCGATGTGTCCCATGGAGACTGCGTGCATATCGGCCGTGCCCAGATTGGCGAGGTCACCTCCTCGATGCGCTCGCCTTTGCTGAAGAAGAATATCGCATTGGCGCGCCTCGACGTGGCCCACGCCGCCGTCGACACCGAGGTCGAGGTCGGTAAGCTCGATGGCCATCAGAAGCGACTGCCGGCACGGATCGTCACCCTGTCCCACTACGATCCGACGAAGTCCCGCGTCCGGGCCTGATCATCAAGGGAGGGGAATGTGTCGATCCGATCGACTGTCGAGGACATTGGTGGCGAGACATCGTTGCGGACCCTCGTCGAGCGCTTCTACGATATCATTGAGAGCGACCCAGCATCCGCACATCTGTTGACGCTTCACCTGCGTGGGCACGGGATGGCGCATGCCAGGACCGAGCAGTTCGACTTCCTCTGCGGCTTCCTGGGCGGTCGGCGGTATTACGCGGAACGCCACGGCCACATGGATGTCCGCGAGGTGCATGCGCATGTGCCGATCCGGCGCGAGGACGCCGATCAGTGGCTCGCCTGTCTCGACAAGGCGATGCGCGATTGCAATATGGTCGGCGAGGCCGCCGACCATATGCGCGCCGCGTTAGGCCGCGTCGCTTTGGTGCTGGTCAACGTCGAGTCGGAATAGAAGCTTCCGGGATCGGCCCAGCGAAAGTTTCCCGCGAGGACCAGGCAGGGGGAGCGCGCCGAGCCCCCCACCTGCTCGGTTCAATTTCGCAGATAGCTCTCGAGGGAATCGTCGAGTTCATCCTTCCACAACGTATGATGCGCCGGCGCCATCGATCCGGTGATGACCGATTTGTAGCTGTTGTCGCGGAAGCCCATGATGTCTTTCTTCTTGTGCTTCTTCCATTGGAAGAAGGCTTCGTTGGCGCCGTCGACGTCAAAGCTCGGATAGTCGGTCTCGGCGACGAGCTCCTTGACGTAATCGCCCTGGTAGCGGATCGCGGCGTAGTCGTCCTCCCCGGCGTCCTCGGCCGCCACACGATCGGCGACATCTTTGAGAAGTGCCTCCTTGCTGTCGGGCAGTTCGATCCGGCCGAGAATGACGTCGCGCACGTACCAAGCCTGCGCGTCGAACATATTGAATGTGTACCACTGGTCCTGCATGCCGAGATAGAACAGCTTCGGATTATGGACCCAGACGACGCCCTTGTAGAGGTCGGCGGTCGCCAGCCGATTGGCAGTCTTCAGCCGCAGATCGTCCGGCAGGAACGGGAAATGATGCTTGTATCCCGTGCACAGGATGATCGCGTCGACCCGCTTGGTGGTGCCGTCCTTGAAGGTGGCGATATCGCCCTCGACCTTCTGCAGGAGCGGCACCTCCTGCCAGTTGTCCGGCCAGTTAAAGCCCATGGGCGCTGTACGGTAGGAGACCGTCACGGACTTGCAGCCGTACTTCCAGCATTGCGAGCCGATGTCCTCGGCCGAGTAGCTGGTGCCGATCACCAGAATGTCCTTGCCGATGAATTCGCGGGCGTCGCGGAAATCGTGAGCATGAAGCACGCGGCCGTTGAAACCCTCGAATCCCTCGAAATATGGGACATTCGGAGTCGAGAAATGGCCGGAGGCGACGACGACGTGGTCGAACTCCTCGGTGTATTCGTGATCCTCCAGAAGGTTGTGCGCGGTCACCGTGAACAGGCCGGACCCCTCGTCGTAGGTAACCGAACGCACAGGGGTGCGAAAGCGGATCCAGTCGCGCACATTGGCCTTCTTCACCCGCCCCTCGATGTAGTTGAAGAGCACCGCGCGCGGGGGATAGGAAGCGATCTGCTTGCCGAAATGCTCCTCGAAGGAGTAGTCGGCGAACTCCAGACCTTCCTTCGGGCCGTTCGACCACAGATAACGGTACATGGAGCCGTGGACGGGCTCGCCATATTCGTCCAGTCCGGTTCGCCACGAATAATTCCACAGACCGCCCCAGTTGGCCTGCTTCTCGAAGCAGACGATCTCCGGGATTTCGGCGCCTTTCTGAGCCGCCGACTGGAAGGCTCGAAGCTGGGCCAGGCCGGAGGGTCCGGCGCCGATGATGGCGATGCGTTTAGTCACTGTGCTCTCCCTTTCCATGGAACTTTTAAATCGTTCATGGCTCTTTCGTCAGATATCCAGAGATTTGTCCCGCTCCCGATTCGCGAAGGGCCGGGCATCGGACCCCTGTCCAGCGCCGATCGGTCGTCGGCTGCGTCTCCCGACGCCGCCGCGCCAAATCGGAAAATCCGCAGTGGACGATAGCCGCTCTCGACCATCGTTCCCGGTATGTGGCCCTTTCGGCGTATGAGGTTCCTCCGCCCCTTCGACGACATCGTCCCGCATGTCATTCCAGATTTCAACTAACAGGAATTTTTTATTCTTGATAGGTAAATCTGGCATGGGCAGCAGCATTTGAAGCCGTAGGCGGGACGGCAATCGCTACGATTTGCCTGTCAGGAAATAAATTTGCATAAGGAGGTTGCATTTTTCCGCTCGACATGGGTCAAATAGGGTTCGCTCGCGCGCTTCGAATGGGAGAAAGACATGACGGCATCCTGGAGATTTTCGGCACTCGCCGATCGGCACCGGGCGATGGGCTCCCATCTCGAGGATTGGAGCGGCATGGGCACCGCCTGGACCTACGACAAGGATCAGGGGGAGGAATATCTGGCGATTCGCACGAAGGCCGGAGTCATGGATGTCTCGGGCCTGAAGAAGGTTCATCTGGTGGGACCGCATGCAAGCCATGTGATCGACCGGGCCACGACGCGCAACGTGGAGAAGATCAAGCCGGGCCGCTCAACCTACGCCACGATGCTCAACGATCAGGGCAAATTCGTCGACGACTGCGTGATCTACCGCATGGGGCCGAACAGCTGGATGGTCGTCCACGGTTCGGGGCAAGGGCACGAGCAACTGACGATGTCGGCGAGCGGCAGGAACGTCTCCGTGCATTTCGACGACGACCTGCACGACATCTCGCTGCAGGGCCCGCTCGCGGTGGATTTCCTCGCCAAGCACGTCGATGGCATCCGCAATCTGAACTATTTCAGCCATACCCACACGACGCTGTTCGACAGGCCGGTGACGATTTCGCGCACGGGTTACACGGGCGAGCGCGGCTACGAGATTTTCTGCCGCGGCCAGGACGCGCCGACGATCTGGGATCGGATCGTCGAGGACGGTGCGGCGATGGGCATCATCCCGACCCGGTTCACCACGCTCGATCTCCTGCGCGCCGAAAGCTATCTTCTCTTCTTCCCCTATGACAACTCCGAAAAATATCCCTTCGAGAACGAGGGGCCAGGCGATACGCTCTGGGAACTCGGGCTCGACTTCACGGTCTCGCCCGGCAAGACCGGCTTCCGCGGCGCCGAGGAACACTACCGGCTGAAGGGCAAGGAGCGGTTCAAGATCTACGGCGTCAAGCTGGAGGGCACCGAACCCGCCGACGAAGGTGCCGCGCTGATGAAGGACGGCAAGCGGGTCGGTACCGTGACGGTCGGGATGTATTCCCCGCTCAACAAGCATAATGTTGGCATCGCACGCATGCCGGTCGATTGCGCGGTCGAGGGCACGCCGTTGGTCGTCGCGAACGCAAGCGGTAACATTTCCTGCATCGCGCAGCCGATGCCGTTCTACGATGTCGACAAGAAAAGGCGCACGGCGAAGGGCTGATACGCGACGACTGGCGAAGTCAAAGTCGGGCGACAGAGGGGCCAACCGCCAGCGTCCATGATCGTTCCGCGAGGTGAACCACAGGCATGACGAAGACTGTCTTCGAACCGTCCATAGCGAGCCGACCGGTATATGGCGTGCTGCAGCCGCGGAGCGGCTATGCGCACCTTATGATCGCCGACGCCGAAGGCGCCGAAGCGCTGCTCGATCTGTTCGCGGCCGCGCCCGCCGATCTCCCGGCAGCATCGCACGTGATCTATATTCCGAAGCAGACCGGGCGTCGCTGGGTCGAGGCATTTGAAGGGCTCGCGCCGGCACAATTTTATGCTGGCCCCTCCTACGAGGCGGCCGTGCCACGCCTGCGCAAGGCCTTGCAGGACGCCCGTATGGGCTTGCAGGTCTATCTGGCGGGAACCGAGGGGCTGATCGGGCAGGCCATGCGAGAAGCGACCGACGCCGGTATTCCGCACGAAGCCATTCAGACCGAGCATCGCGGCTCGACGGCGAGGCGAATGCAGTGCGTGCATTGCAAGGGGATCACCGAGGACGTCACCCATGATCCCTTCGTATGTGCGCATTGCGGGCTCAACCTCTTTGTGAGGGATCACTATTCGCGCCGCATGGCGGCGTTCCAGGCGGTCTGTGTGGATGCCGAAAATCCCGGCGACATCCCGCCGGCCGTGGAGCGTTTCCAGTGAGCGCCGGCGGCGCCAAGCTCTCGGTGATCGTGACCGAGACCTGCGATGTGACCCCACTTGTCAGGCGGGTTCGTATGGCGCGGGAGGACGGCCGGCCGCTTCCGGCATTTTCCGGCGGCGCCCACACCGTCGTCGAGATGCCGGATGGCGATGTCCTGCGGCGCAATCCTTACTCGCTCATGGGCGATCCCGCCGACCGGTCGAACTACATGATTTCGGTGCGTCGCGACGAAGCGGGTCGAGGCGGCTCGCTATTCATGCACCGCAAGGTCGAGCGCGGGATGAGGTTGACGATCAGCAATCCCGTCAACCTGTTTCCGCTCGATCTGAGGGCCCGCAAGCACCTGTTGATTGCAGGCGGGATCGGCATCACGCCGTTTCTGGCCCAGACCCGGCAGCTTGAAGCCGCGAACGCGCATTTCGAGTTGCATTACGTGGTGCGCAATGCGGAACACGGCGCCTATTGCCGCGAAACGACGGAGCGCTACCCGAACAGGGTGCGGATCTACGAACGCGATCGAGGCGATGGGATCGATTTCGCGGCTCTGTTGACGAGCCAGCCGTTGGGAACCCACGTCTATGTCTGCGGGCCGGAGCGGATGATCGACGAGGTCAAGAAGACCGCTCTCGCACTCGGCTGGCCGCGCCAGACCGTTCACTCCGAGGAGTTTCTAGCGCCGGCCTCGGGCGACCCGTTTACCGCGGAGCTCGCCGTTTCGAACAAGACCGTCACGGTGGGCGAACACCAGAGCCTTCTGGAGGCGATCGAGCATGCGGGGGTCGAGGCGCCGTATCTGTGCCGCGGCGGGGCATGCGGGCAATGCGAGACCAATGTGATCTCCTGCGACGGCACGCTCATTCACAACGATCACTGGCTCTCGGAAGAAGATCGCAAATCAGGTCTCAAGATCATGCCATGTGTCTCGCGCTTCCAAGGCAAGACGCTGGTCCTCGAACGATAGGTGGTCGATATGGGCATTAATTTCAAAGACGAAACCTTTCGCGACGATTTCACCTTCTTCAATTCGCCCGAACAAATTCGTCGGTTTCCGTTTCCGTTTATCGAAGACACCTACATGTACTCGGTGAACATGGAGCCGCACGATTCCGGTCGGCCGGGCAGCGCATTCGAGCACGCTTTCGACGTCGACGAACACTACGTTGCCGAAATGCGAGATCGCGCCAAGGTTCTGGCGGAAGATCCGCTGCGCTGTCAGTCGCTGCCGCACATGAACCTGGCGGGATGGGACCTTTTGGAACTCATCATGGTCGCCAAGTCGCAGGACTATCCCGACCTGTTCGAGTTGCACCGCGACGGCGACAACTGGCACTGGATCAACCGACCGCTCGGAATCGAACAGACATTCGTCTTTCTCGACGACGCCAGCCTCCCTTGCGGCCCGATGGAATACATCACGCGCCAGACCCAGGGCGATTTCGCCGTCCTCGATCAGAGGGAGGACAATCTGTGGATGGACGCCGGCATGGTCACCAGCCAGGCCGACTGGTCGCTGGATTTCGATATCGGCATGAACTTTTTCGAATGGCACGCTCCGGTGCCGCGCGCCCATGAAATGGGAATTTTCACGCGCGCCCTGAAGTTTCTGCTGAACATTCAGCAAGGAAGTCCGGCGCGGCGGCTGAACTGGACGATGACCGTCAATCCGCTGCTCGATACGAGCCCCGAGAATTACCACAAATGGGGTGTGCAGAAGGCGACGCTGACGCCGGAGAATCTGGGGTACAAGCAGCATTTGCGCGTCGAACTGCAGACATTCTTTCGGCTACCGCGCTCCAACGCTCTCGTCTTCCCGATCCGCTGCTATCTGATCAAGCTGGAGGAATTGGTCACGGTTCCCAAATGGGGTCGGCGACTGCATCGGATCCTGCGCGACCTCCCGGAGGATCTGGCGACCTACAAGGGCTTCGCCGCCAACCGGCCGATGATCGTCGAATGGCTGGCGAAATATGACGACGGGGCGCCCACGTCTGCGGGGATATTTCCCGACGACTGACGACCTGGTCCGGATCGCCTGCGGCACCAAGATCTTCCATGCGATAGCGAGCCGGACGTTTCATCGGCGTTGCTCAGCCGTGCCGTAAAGGCGCGGCGCTGCCTCTCCCAAGATCAAAGCCGTAATCGAGCGGACGGGTCGTCCTCGCTCGCGCCGCCCGTCTTGAACCATCGCCGTGGTCGGCGTTTGCAAATGGCCGGCGGTTGACGCCGCGTTGTCGGCCACTGGCCGATGACGCCGCCGACGCGGCGGCAACGACTGCCCACGGGTCCTTCGCGCATCCGCGTGGGATGGAAAGTTCACGCGGCGTCGGGTCGGGCCATCCGCAATCGGACTCGCGGCGCACTCAAAACGACAAACCCCGCCGACGATCGGCGGGGTTTGTCTTCAGTGTGAGGCTCGGCCGGTTCGGCGGAGCCATTCTTCCGTCATCGTTTTGCTTGGGTCAGGCCTGGAAAATCCAGTTCGAGACGAGCACCACGATGACGCCCCCGGCAAGCGTCAGGTAGGGCAACATGCCTGCCTTCCGCGTCATCGCCGTGCCTGGTTCGATGTGCAGGTCGACCAGCATCTGATCGGGAAATTTCCCGCGATCCTGGATGTAGTGACGGTAAAAGAAGACCGGGATGATCAATGCCGCGGTGAACAGGCCCGCCCACAAGGCCATCGGGTTCCAGACCTGCGCGCCGGCGCCCATGAAGACGGCGTTGACGAAGGCGAAGAGGGTGCCGATCACGATGATCACGGTCGGCGCCTTGTAGGGGCGGGGAATGTGGGCGGAGTCGATGCGATGAATCCACCCGGCATTGAGGTTGAGGAAATTGAAGATGATGTAGCCGCAATTGGAAACGGCCAGGATGAAGAAGAAGCTGGTCGCATCCGCCACCGCGATCGCGAGGACGACGAGGTTTACCACCAGATCGGTCCACATGGCCCGCGTCGGCGCGCCGTGTTCATTCACATGCGACAGATACCGCGGCAGCCAGCCATCGACCGAGCCCTGGTAGAGGGTCCGCGATGAGCCGGCCATCGCCGTCATCAAGGTCAGCATCAAAGCCAGGATCATCAACATGACGAGCAGGCTCTCGATGATCGCCCCGCCGCCGACCATATGCGCCATGGCAGCCGCCACGCCCGATCCGTCGACGATCGAGTCCGACAGCATGCCGTCGAGGCCAAGCGCACCTTGGAAGGTGAACGGCACCAGGCTGAACAGCACAAGGCAGAGCAGACCCGAGTAGAAAATGGCCTTGAAGGTGTCGGTTGCGGGGTTCTTGAACTCGCTGGTGTAACAAACGGCGGTTTCAAAGCCGTAAGTCGACCATGCGGCGATGAACATGCCGCCCAGGACGAGCGTCCAACCGGCTATGTTCCAGGCGCCCGGTTCCGGCGCGTATGGCTCGGCCAGGGGCACGAGCGGCGAAAAGTTCCCCCAATCCACGTTACCGTTCAGGATCGGGACGACGCCGACGATCGCCATCGGGATGATGACGAGCAGTCCGATATATTTTTGGAACTTGGCGGTTCCCAATATGCCGCGATGCTGGATCGCGAACACCATCAACATCAAGACGGCGCCGATGAAGAACGCCGAATTGAGGGACAGCGACACCGGACCGAGGGTCGTGCGAAACAACGTCCATTCGCGAATCCCCGGCGTCAGGGCGGCGACCGCGGCGGCGGTCTTGTCGGCCTCGGCGACAGTCAAGGCCGCCCCGTTGGTTGCCAGCCAGTCGGCGACGGCCGTGCTATTGGCCAAGGGCACGGGCGCGAGCGCGTTGAGGATGTAGGCTGCCGCAATGGAACAACCCAGCGAAAGCACCGGCGACCACGCGAACCAGTTGCACCAGACCGACAGGGGCGCGATCGGTTTGGCATAGCGCACCCAGGCAGCCGCACCATAGATCGAGGCTCCGCCGGATTTATTCGGAAACAACCCGGCGATCTCGGCATAGGTGAACGACTGTAGGAACCCCATCGTCATCGATGCGATCCAGATCAGGAATGCAAGTTTTCCTGTAACTCCGGCGATGCCGCCAATGGAGAAAAGAACCAACGCGGGCACACCGCTTGCTACCCAGAAGGCGCCAGTCCAATCAATGCTCCGATGAAGCTTTCCGGATGCTGGGGCGCTATCGACAGCTGTGGATATGGTCGACATTTATCAGGGTTCCTCCGTTTTTTATTTATAAGTGTATATTGCAATAGGAGTAATTGATCCGAGCTCTAGCTCAGAGACCGATGTTCCGCCGGGTATGCTCCCGACATGCGAAAAATCTGATTCCCTGCGGGATCGCTCCCCCTCTATAAATTTCCCTGTAGACAGGAAAATTTACCCTCCGGAAATATCTTGTCCCTTGCTCGCCCGTTTGTCAAAAATTTTTCTTATTAGGAAAGACTGGGCTGTGGATGGGGATGGGCGCCTGATCGGAAGAATTTGCGCTGATGCGTCCTCTGACTTCGATCGATGCTGCGCGCTCATCGGGCCGCCGGCCGAGAATGTCGGTGAAGCGTTGTCGTCTTCAGGCGTCGCGGCGGATCGGCTTGTTACGATTGCCAGGAAGATGCTCGGCATCGGCACGCTGGTATTCAAAGTTCCTGGCTGACGGTCACAGGACCAGCGTGCTGGCAGCTGGGACAGCATGCCAGGACAGAAGCGGCACCTGGGACATTCTTTAGGCCGCGCAGGTCCTCAAGCCCAGGGTCTCACGGGCCTGCCGCCATGTCGCGACAGGCCGCTCGTACTTCTCGCACAGTTCAACCGCGCGTTTGACAAGGGCCGCGTTGGACGGTGCAAGCCGCTCGCGATCGAGGCGCACATTGTCTTCAAATCCCGTTCGCGTATGGCCGCCCTTGGCGATCGACCATTCGTTGATGGTCAATTGCGCCGACGCGATCCCCGCCGCGCACCATTGGGCGTCCGGCGCAAGCCGCTTGAGGGTTGCGATGTAGAAGTCGAATATCGGCTCGTCCGCGGGCATCGCATTTTTAACGCCCATGACGAACTGGACATACAGCGGCCCCCTGAGGCGACCATCGGCAGCCATTCGGGTGGCCTGCACGATATGGCCGAGATCGAAGGCCTCAATCTCGGGCTTCACCTCGTAGGTCTGCATCTCCGAAGCCAGCCAGTCGACGAGATCGGGCGCGTTCTCATAAACGCGGGTCGGGAAGTTGTTCGATCCGACCGAGAGCGACGCCATGTCAGGCCTGAGCGGCAGCATCCCGCCGCGCTCCCGACCCGCGCCGGACCGGCCCCCTGTCGAGAGTTGGATGATCATGCCCGGGCAGTATGTTTCGAGCCCCTCCTTGAGGCGCGCGAAGCGGTCGGGGTCGGATGTCGGCTTTCCCTCGTCATCGCGCACATGGCAGTGGGCAATACTTGCGCCGGCATCGAAGGCTTCGTGCGTGCTTTCGATCTGCTCTGAGATCGTGATCGGCACGGCTGGATTGTTGTCCTTGGTCGGAAGCGAGCCGGTAATTGCAACGCAGATGATGCAGGGGTTTGTCATGACAGGCCCTCAGATATCGAAGAACACGGTTTCGGCATCGCCCTGGAGGCAGATATCGAAACGATAGATCGACCCGATCTTCATGGCGATCAGGGTGTCGCGTCGGTGGGATTGTTCAATCAGATTGAGGACCGGATCGGCGGCGTTGGCTTCATGCTCGTCGCCGAAATAGAGCCGCGTATTGAGCCCGATATTGATGCCGCGCGCCACCAGCCAGAGGTTAAGGTGCGGCGCCATCGGGCGCTCGTTACGATCCACGATTGCGCCCGGCTTGACCGTCTCGAACGACCACTTGCCTGTCTCGAAATCCGGGATCACCCGCCCCCATCCGAAAAACCCCTCCTCGACCGCGCCGGTGCCCGGATAGACACCCGACGCATTGGCCTGCCAAATTTCGATCAGGACATCTTTGACCGGCGCGCCGGTGCCATCGGTAACGATGCCCTCGACGGTGATCCGCTCGCCCGCCGCATTCGACCCGGCGATGTCCCGGCCCAGTTCCTGCCGGTAGATGTCGAACCCCGCAGCGCCTGGCGCAAGACCGATATGCACAAAAGGCCCGGCGGTCTGGGACGGAGATTCCTTGAGGTAGTGAAGCTGTTGGACCATGATCAATTGCCCTCCGGCCGGTTCTCGAAAAAGGTCGACCTGTGCCCGCGCAGCACGATGTCGAACTTGTAGGCGATGCTGTCGAGCGGGATCGTGGCGTTCAGATCAAGCGCCGCGACCAGCTGGCCGATGGCGCGTTGGTCGGGGATGGATTTGACGATCGGGCATTTCGCAATCAGCGGGTCGCCTTCGAAATACATCTGCGTGATCAGTCGCTGGGCGAAGCTCATGCCAAAAACCGACAGATGGATATGGGCGGGGCGCCAGTTATTGACCCAGTTGCGCCACGGATAGGCGCCAGGTTTCACCGTCCGGAAGACGTAATACCCATTCTCGTCCGTCAATGTCCGTCCGCAGCCGCCGAAGTTGGGATCGATGGGCGCGAGATAGGTATCCTTCTTGTGCCGGTAGCGCCCGTCGGCATTGGCTTGCCAGACCTCCACAAGTGTATTGGGAACCGGGCGCGCGTTTTCGTCGAGCACACGACCATGCACGATGATGCGTTCGCCGATCGGATCTCCGGTCTTGGCGTAGTTGCGGATCAGGTCGTTGTCCAAGGCGTCGATATCGGTGTGGCCGAAGGTCGGCCCTGTCAGTTCACTGTCCGAATTCTGGAGTGACAAAAGCGCGTAGCGCGGCGATCGCGCGACGCTGGTCTTGTAGTCCGGCGTCAAGGCGGGGGGGTGCCACTCGCGGTCGCGCTGGTAGAGGTCTGCGGAACGGGTCATATGGTCTCCCCCTCCATTTCGGCGTAGGTCTGCTTTGCCAGCTTGATGGCGTGGTTGGCCTTCGGCACGCCCGCATAAATGGCAACGTGCTGGAATGCCTCGATGACGTCTTGCTTGCTGGCCCCCGTATTTGAGGTGGCCCGGATATGCATTGGAATCTCGTCGAAGTTTCCGGTTGCGGCGAGCAGGGCAAGGGTCAGCATCGACCGCTCACGCAGGCTGATCGCATCGCTCGCCCACACGGTGCCCCAGGCGCCTTCGGTGATGAGTGTCTGGAACGGCGTGTCAAAATCGGTTCTGGCCGCCTCTGCGCGCTCGACATGGGCATCGCCCAGCACCGCCCTGCGGATCTTCATGCCGTTTTCGTGTCTACTCGTCATCGTCTGGATATCCCGATTGGCCGCATCAGTGGTTTGTGGGCAGGCGTAACTCCCAGACAATACCGGACGGGACCGATCGGCGAAACGACCGTCATGGATACGTCTCGAGCGTGTAGCGCAGCACCACGTCGGCGCAGTGACTGCCGAGGCGTAGCTGACCGGGTTCTGCCTAGAAGTCACCGTCGAAGATGCGACCCGCGACAGGCCTCGGTTGGCGGGGAAGGGATCGTCTTCTTACCGCGTAAGGTTGCCCGGCAGGCCTTTGAGAGCTGCATCAATGGCGTCGCCGAGACGCTCGACGATCGTTGCTATCTGGGTTTCGTCGACGATGAACGGTGGCGCGAGGAGGACATGATCGCCCCGCACGCCATCGATCGTACCGCCCATCGGATAGACCATCAGCCCGCGCGCCATCGCCTCGCGCTTGATATGGGCATGGAGCTTCAGCTTCGGGTCGAAGGGCTCCTTGGTCGAGCGGTCGTGGACCAGCTCGATGCCCCGGAACAGGCCACGCCCGCGGATGTCGCCGACGTGATGGTGATTGCCGAACCGCTCGACGAGGCGCCTGTTCAGGCACTCGCCCATGGCCACGACGTTATCGAGGAGACCGTCGCGGCGGATGATGTCCTGAACGGCGAGGCCCGCGGCCGCGGCCATCGGATGGCCCATATAGGTATGGCCGTGCTGGAAGAAGCCGGAGCCCTTCGAAAAGGCCTCGAAGATCTGTGCCGATACAAGCACCGCGCCGACCGGCTGGTAGCCACCGCCGAGACCCTTGGCGATGGTCATCAGGTCCGGCACGACGCCGTCCTGCTCGCAGGCGTGCAGCGTCCCGGTGCGGCCCATGCCGCACATGACCTCGTCGAGGATCAAAAGGACGCCGTAGCGGTCGCATATCTCGCGGATGCGCTTGAAATAATCGCCGACCGGCGGCACGGCGCCGGCGGTCGCGCCGCCCACGGTCTCGGCAACGAAGGCGATGACCTCGTCGGCGCCGAGTTCCAGGATCTTGTCTTCCAGCTGCTGGGCGGAACGGGCGGCGTAGTCCGCGTCGCTCTCGCCGTCTTCGCGCAGACGGTATGCGTAGCAGGCGTCGATGTGGTGGGTTTCGATCAGAAGCGGGCGGAACTGCGCCCGACGCCACTCATTGCCGCCCGTCGCCAGGGCACCGAGCGTGTTGCCATGGTAGCTCTGCTTGCGTGCGATGATATGGCGGCGCTTGGGTTCGCCCTTCTCCACGACATACTGGCGCGCCATCTTGAGCGCTGCCTCGACGGCTTCCGAGCCTCCGCTGACCAGATAGACGTGGTCGAGCCCGTCCGGCGCGTCCTCGATGAGGCGATCGGCCAAGCGCTCGGCGACCTCGGTCGTAAAGAAGCCGGTATGGGCGTAGGCGATCGTGTCGAGTTGCTTGTGCAGCGCGGCGATGACGTCAGGATGGCCATGGCCGAGGCAGGAGACGGCCGCGCCCCCCGAAGCATCAATGTAACTCTTGCCGTCGCGGTCGAACAGCTCGATGCCGCGCCCCGCGACGGCGACTGGCATCACGGCATTGGCGGCACGGTGGAGGATGTGGCTCATGACGGTCTCTTTGCCTGCTTCGGATTCAGGTGGATGTTGAGGGACGCAAGGTGTTCGTCGGTCCGACGCAGCCCCGCGAGAGCCGCGTCGTCGTCATGGCCGGCCATGATTGCCGCGAGGATTTCGGCAATCACGAAGGCGGGCGCCATGGTGTGGAAAAAGGACGGGCTGCTCGTCGGAACGACGATTGCGCAGGTCGCGGTTTGCGCGAGCGGGGCGACCGCGCTGTCGGTGATCGCGACGATTTTCACGCCACGCCGGGCGGCATGCTCGGCCAGTTCGACCGTCTGGCGGGTATAGGGCTGGACGCTCGTGACGAGAAGAACATCCTCCGCCGTGGCGGTGGCCAGTGCGTCGGCGCCGGTCCCGGCGATCCCGTCGAGTTGGATCGAGCGCTCTCCGATCAGTGTCAGCACGTAATGAAAGTGCCAGGCGACCGCGTGACTGGAGCGCAAGCCGAGGCAGTAGACCCGACGTGCCGCGGCGAGCACCTTGGCGGCGGCGGCGACGCGTTCCAGATTGTCCGGCGACCGGAGCTCCTCGATCTGCCGCCCGATGGACGTCAGCATCTCGGCCGCGAGAGCCTTGTCGCCCCGCAGCTTCTGGTCGGCGACCTGCGCCCCGGCCTTGCCGGCAAAGCCAAGGTGCCCGTCACGTACGGCGGCGGCATATAATTCTCGGAGGTCGTCGAACCCGTCCATACCCAGATGCTTGGCGAGGCGCGTCATGGTCGCGGGCTGGACGCCAGCCTGCTTGGCCTGCTCCCGCATCGACAGGAGAGCCACATCCCTGGGACAGTCGAGCACGTATCGGGCCGCCGTCTGGAGTTGCCCAGACATCGTGCCGAATGCCTTGACGATCTCTTCGGTAAGAGGTCCCTGATCCATGGCCGTCAGCTGTACGCCGTAGCGACGATCATTGCAACAACTGTTTCAATAATGATAAAAAAGATTCAATCAGGTCATCATCCAAGCGAGTAGGTAAAATGGAAGCAGCCTCTTTCCCACAGCCCGTCGTGATCGCGGTCGCTCCCAATGGCGGACGTCGCATCAAGGCCGACCATCCGGCAATCCCGCTGACGCCGCAGGAACTGGCGAACACCGCGGCCGAATGCCTGGATGCCGGCGCAGCGATGATCCACGCGCACGTACGGAAACCCGACGGGACCCATCTCCTCGACGCCGACGCCTATCGCGACGCCATCGCGGCCATTCGCGGCACTGTGGGCGATCGCATGGTGATTCAGATCACCAGCGAAGCACTGGGGATCTATACGCCCGCCGAGCAGCGAAGCGTGGTGCGCGAGGTCAAGCCCGAGGCGGTGTCGCTGGCGCTGCGCGAGCTCGTGCCCGACGACAGCGAGGAAGCCGCGTTCGCCGGCTTGCTCGCCTGGATGAAGCGCGAAGGCGCCGCCCCTCAGATCATTCTCTACACGCCGGAGGAGGCGGTGCGGCTCGATGCCATGTGGCGGCGGGGCCTCGTTCCCTTCGATCGCATTCCCGTGCTTTACGTGCTCGGCCGCTACAGCGTCGGGCAGACGTCGACGCCGACGGACCTCCTGCCGTTCCTGGCCCCCGAAATGCCGCGCTACGCACATTGGAGCGTTTGTGCCTTCGGCCGGCATGAAACGGCCTGCGTGACGGCGGGCGCGCTCCTCGGAGGGCATGCACGGGTCGGTTTCGAGAACAATCTATTCCGGCCGAATGGCACGCTGGCGGACACAAACGCCGACCTGGTCTCGTCAGTGGCAGAAACGGTTCGAGGCTGCGGCTTGACGGTTGCAGACGCGGACGATCTGCGACGC
The DNA here is from genome assembly GCA_011050685.1 of Aurantimonas coralicida. GTDB lineage: Bacteria > Pseudomonadota > Alphaproteobacteria > Rhizobiales > Rhizobiaceae > Aurantimonas > Aurantimonas coralicida_A. The sequence goes on along the minus strand of DRFF01000130.1, from coordinate 28,634 downwards.
TTCAGTGCAGATTAAGCAGAGGCGCTGATCCGCAGCGCCGGCGTCCAGATTGGAAGGTCCTGTTCACCTCCGGCTATGACGGCGAGATCGTCGCCTCAGCGGGGGACGACGCCCTGAAGCCCTTCCTGCAAAAATCCTGCCGGGATGACGAACGCGCTCGCGCCGTCCGAAACGCCATCGATTGATGGGCGGCGCCGATCCCGGTCGGCCGGCGTCTCAGCACCAGCTGGCCTCGTTTGTCGCCGTGTTGTGGAACAGTTCGTGGACATTGGCCTCGAGCAGTCGGTAGCCGACATTGCCGAAAAGCCTTTGCCGGCCCTCGTTGAGCAGGAAGGTCGGACTGCCCTCGGCGCCGTTCTTGCGGCTCATCTGATCATCGGCGGCAAGCTGCGCCAGCGCTTCGGAGGATCGGATCTTGCGGTCGACGCTGCTGTAGTCGATGCCGAGACGGTCGGCGATCTCCTCGTGGATTCGCCAGTCGGAAATATCCTTCGCCGACGCGAAGAAGGCGTGGCGCAACTCCCAACTGGCGCGTGTGGAAAGCCGGTCGAGATAAGGCAGTTGTTCGGCCTCGCCGCCCGTCGCGTCGGCTTCGACCAGTTCGACAGCCTTGACGAACAGGTGGGCGCTTGCAGAGCTTCGCGGCCGGGTTTCGAGCCACAGGCGCTCGTGAACCTCGATGTGGGGAAACTTCCGCGCAACCTCGTTGATGTGCCGATTGAAGCCCTCGAAGCCGCCACGATCCTTCCAGTTCGTCTCGATCTTGCCCCAGGCGTCGGGAAAGACAGGGCAGAAATGCGCGTCGATCGCGAGGTCGGCGCCGAATTTCTCCACCAGTGCCTCGAGGCGGCGCTGAGCGGCATAGGCCCAGATGCACAGGATGTCGGAATAATACGATAGCTGGACCGGGACCATGAGAGCGCCTCTTCTTGCAAAGCATCTGGAAAATGGGCCGCCACCGAGGCGGCCCGCGTCATCAGGCCGAAGCTCTGCGCCAAGCGGCGCGCAGACGAAGACGACGCCGGAGCCTCGCGACTCTAAGCCAGCCAGGTCATGGCGCTCTTGTAGAGCATATAGACGGCGACAACGAAGATCAGCCCGGCGAAGGCCATGTTCAGCGCGCCCTTCTTCGCCGCGAGCCCTCGCGCGGCGGTGGCGCCGACCAGACCCCCGGCGATTCCTCCGCCGATGAAGACGAGGGCGAGCGTCCACAGCACGTAGCCGGAAAAGGCGTAGCTCAAGGCGGTGGTCAAGCCGAAAGCGGCGACGGCGACCAGCGAGGAGCCGACCGCGTTGAGGATCGGCATGCCGGTCGAGGCGATCAGCCCCGGCACGATCAGAAAACCACCGCCGATGCCGAAGAAACCCGAGAAGGCGCCGGTGACAGCCCCGAAGCCCAGCACTTTCGGCGCGTTCTCGCGGTTGCACTCGGCGCCGGCATCGCCCGTGCTGCCCCGGCGGCGGAACATCAAGACCCCGACGACGAGCATCAGGATGGCGAACAGAAACAGCAATTGCTGACCGTCGATGGCCTTGCCGACGGCCGCGCCGCCGAGCGCGCCGAGGACGCCGGCGCCGCTATAGAGCGCGGCGCAACGCCATTTCACATTGCCATGACGGGCGTGGCTGACGAGGTTCGCCGCGGCATTGGCGGCGACCGCCAGGGCGCTGGTGCCGATCGCCATATGCGCGCCGGGCACGCCGACGAGATAGACCAGAAGCGGCACCGCCAGGATCGAGCCGCCGCCGCCGAACAGGCCGAGGGTGAAGCCGACGAGCGAGCCGGAAAAGGCGCCGAGCAGATACTGGGAGAGGTCGAGGACCATCGGACAAGCTTTCGGCGACAGAGGAGCGCCCACCAGCTCGGCAGACGCTCCTGTTGGTTCTTAACGGACTCAGAGAGGTATCAGCGCGTCTCGACCGGCAGGCCGCATTCGCGCCAGCCTTTCAAGCCGCCCTCGATGCTCTTGGCGGTGTAGCCCATGTCGGTGAGCGTCTTGGCTGCCATGGCCGCGCGAGCGCCGGAAGCGCACAGCACATAGACCGGCTGGTTCTTGTCCAGTGCCGCGGTCAATCCGCCATCGGCGGTCTCGGCCGAGGGATCGGCGCGCGCTTCCAAAAACCCACGGGGAACGTGGACAGACCCGGCGACGCGGCCGGTCTGCGCGAGTTCTCCGGCCTCGCGCACATCCAGGATGACGGCGTCGGCGCCATGCGCGTCGCGCGGCGAGACCGAGCCTGCCGTCCCCATTGCGGCGGCGATGAAGTCTTTAATACCCATGGCCATCAATTGCCTCCTTGGAACCGGTTCGCGGGAATCTTGAAGTAGTGGTTGCCGTCGTCCTCGGCCGGCGGCAGCCGGCCACCGCGCAGGTTCACCTGCAGGGCGTGGAGCATCCGATCGGGGAGGGGGAGTGTGCGATCCCGCTTCTCGCGCGTCTCGATGAACGCGCTCTCGGACGTTCCGTCCTTGACGTGGACGTTGTCGCGCTTGTGCTCGTCGACGGTGGCTTCCCAAGCCGGCCCGTCGCGGTCGTCCGACCCGTAGTCATGGCCGACGAACAGACGCGTGTCACCGGGAAGCGCCAGAATTGCCTGGATCGAGCCCCAGAGCTCCTTGGCCGAACCGCCCGGAAAGTCCGCGCGCGACGAGCCCTTGTCGGGGTACATCAGCGTATCATGGACGAAAGCGGCGTCGGCGACGACATAGGTGATCGAGCCAAGTGTATGGCCTGGCGACAGCATCACCCGGACGTCCAGTTCGCCGATCTTGAAACTCGCTCCGTCGTCCCAGAGGACATCGATGTCCCGCTCGGGATCGAAGCCGCCGGGCAAGTTGTAGAGGCCTTCCCAGAGCGAGGCGATTTCCTTGACCTTCGCCCCGATGGCGGTTGGCGCGCCGAGTTTCTCCTTCAGATAGGCCGAGGCCATCATGTGATCGGCATGCGGATGGGTGTCGAGAATCCACTCGACCTCCAGGCCTTCCCGTTTCACATGGGCGAGAATCTCGTCGGCGCTGTCGGTCGATGTCTGCGCTTCGCTCGGGTCGAAGTTCAACACGACGTCGATCAACGCCGCTTTTCGCGTGGTCGGGTCGGCGCAGACATACTGAATGGAGCCGGTGTCTTCCTCATAGAAGCCCCAGATGTCGGGACTTCCCTTGCCGCGGGAGGGGCTATGTCGCGTGAGCGTCATTGGCTATCTTTCCTTTCCAGATTCAGAATGGGCTGAAGCAGTCCGCGAAAAATCAGCGCGGAAGAATTTCTTGCGTTGATACGCTTGGTGTCGTGAGCCGCGGCCGCACGCCCGACGAGCGGGCGTCCGGCGTCGCTCCTCGCGGGGACGCCAACTTTCCGGAGATCATCAAGACTTCGTCCGCGATCGCCGGGGGAGCGGCAGGGGCTCTAGGGCAGCCGCCGACGTTTCCTTGATCTCGCCGCGATCACCGCCCCCGCTGCCCAGCTTGAAGGGAGGATCCGGGCAGAAGGCCTTCTGCAAGGCTTCGATGATCAGCAAGATTTCGCTGCGAGCGATCTTGTAGTAGACGGTCGTCCCCACGCGTCGCGACTCGACCAGCCCATCAGCCCGCAGCCGCATGAGCTGCTGCGACATCCGCACCTGATCGATCGCGAGCTCTTCGCGCAACTGGCTCACGGGCTTCTCGCCGTCCGCCAGTGCGCAGAGCACGAGCAAGCGTTGCGGATGCGACAGGCTGCCCATCAGATCCGCCGCCTCTTCCGAAGCCTGAATCACGTCACTTACATTCATAATCGTGAATTTAAGGAACTTGAATGTAAATGCAACCCCCGGCGAGACAAGAGCGCGCGATATCCCGGTTTCGCCGAAATGGGTCTTGGCACAGTCGCGCCGGCGTCTTACGCATTCCTGGGTAGATCATCGACAAGTACCAGTCAGGACAATCACCAAGCTCAGGGCAATGCGGGTTCGTGTCGCTCCGCCGACCGCCGCCCCATCCGACAAAAGCTGTTTAGACGGGAGAACGAGAATGTGGTGTGGAGTAATGCCGGCCGCGACCACGAAGTTCCGCGAGGACGGCGACCTCGACCCCGCCGAGAACGAGCGCTGCTTCGGCATCCAGATGGATGCCGGATGTGATGGCCTGATCGTCTGCGGGTCGCTCGGCGAAGGTCCGATGCTGACTCTGGCGGAGAAGCTCGAGCTTCTGCGGATCGCCAAGTCGGCCGCGAACGGCAAGCCGGTGCTGATGACGGTCGCAGCCGCCTCCACGGCCGAATCCTGCGACATCGCCAGGGCCGCCGCCAAGGCCGGTGCCGACGGGCTGATGATCGTCCCGAGCCTTGTCTATTTCACCGATCGCCGGGAGACGCTGGACACGTTGCGCGCGGTGGTCGGGGCGGGCGATCTTCCGGCGATGATCTACTCCAACCGGGTCGCCTACAAGGTCGACGTGACCCCCGATATGATGGAAGACCTCGCGCCCGACGCGCGCTTCGTCGCGATCAAGGAGTCCTGCGACGACATCCGACGCACGACCGAAATCATCAACCGTCTCGGTGATCGCTACGGCGTCTTCACCGGTGTCGACAATCTGGCCTTCGAGGCGCTGTCGGTCGGCGCAATCGGCTGGGTGGCGGGCCTCGTCGTCGCGTTTCCGCGCGAGACTGTGGCGATTTACCGCCTGATGAAGGCGGGGCGCGCCAAGGAGGCGCTCGGCATCTATCGCTGGTTTCGACCGCTGCTCGATCTCGACGTGTCGCGCACCCTCGTCCAGAACATCAAGCTGGCGGAAGTTCACGCCATCCAGTCAAACGACCGTGTCCGCCTGCCGCGTCAGCCGCTCCAAGGCGCCGAGCGTCAGCGGGTGGAGAAGGTGATCGCCGACGCCCTCGCGACCCGCCCGCAACTTCCATCTTTCGCCTGAGGTCGGTCTCGGATGAACCCGTCGCCAGATCACAGGGTCGACGTCGCCATTGTCGGTTCTGGCATTGTCGGAATTTCCATCGCCCATGCGCTCGTGCGGGACGGCCTGACCGTGACCCTCGTCGATCGGGAGGGCGTCGCCTGCGGCGCGAGCCGCGGAAATGCCGGCGCGCTCGCTTATTCGGATGTGCTGCCGCTGGCCTCGCCCGGGATCATGCGAAAGGCCCCCCGCTGGCTCCTCGACCCGGCCGGACCGCTGACGATCCGACCGGGTTACCTGTTGCCGATCGCCCCCTGGCTCTTCCGCTTCTGGCGGTCGAGTTTTCCCGCTGCGGCCGCACGCTCGATGGCGGCGCAGGTCGCGCTCATGACACTCGCCCGCAGTGAGATGCAGCGTCAGGTCGCGGAGGCGTCGCTGTCGCACATGCTGGTCAGCGACGGCGCCCTCGAACTCTACGAAAGCGAGGCCGAGCGGGATGCCGCGCGCCCGAATTGGGACGTGCGCGGCCGGGTAGGCATCCGCTTCGAGCATGTGGGCAGAGACGCGATCGACGAATTGCAGCCTGGGCTGGACTCCCGCTTTTCGTACGGGACCTTCCTGCCCGAGTGGCAGTCGGTCACCGACCCCTATGACTTTGCCGTGGCGTTCGCCGACAAGCTGCGGGAACGCGGCGTCTTATTTCGCACCGCCGAGATCACGGCCGTCGAGCCCGGCGAGGACGGCGTCGTCCTGCGCTGTGCCGACGGGGAAAAGATCTGCGCCAAGCAAGCCGTGATCGCGGCGGGGGCATGGTCGAAAAGCCTCGCGGCGTCGCTCAGCGACAAGATCCCCCTGGACACCGAGCGGGGCTACAACACGACGCTGCCGTCCGGCGCGTTCGACCTTCAGCGCCATCTGACCTTCGGCGGCCACGGCTTCGTGGTGACCCGGCTCTCCTCCGGCATCCGCGTCGGCGGGGCGGTGGAGTTCGGCGGGCTGCACCTGCCGCCGAACATGCGCCGGGCCGACGTCATGCTGGCCAAGGCCAAGGCCTTCCTGCCGGCGCTCGACACGACCGGCGGCAAGAAATGGATGGGCTTCCGGCCCTCGCTTCCCGATTCCCTGCCGGTGATCGGGCGCTCGCCGCGGGTACCGTCGGTTCTCTATGCGTTCGGGCACGGCCATCTCGGCCTGACGCAATCGGCGGCCACGGGCCGCCTCATAGCCGACCTCGTCGCCCACCGTCCGACCGTGATCGACGTCGCGCCGTTCCGGCCAGATCGCTTCTAGCTGCATATTTCCGGAGGTCTCTCGATGGCACGTCACACGTTCTTTTGCATAGACGGTCATACCTGCGGCAATCCGGTCCGGCTTGTCGCTGGCGGCGGGCCGGCGCTGGTCGGGGACACCATGATCGAGAAGCGCGCCCACTTCCTGCGCGAATACGACTGGATTCGCACCGGCCTGATGTTCGAGCCGCGTGGTCACGACATGATGTCGGGTGCGATCCTCTATCCCCCGACGCGGTCGGACTGCGACACGGCGATCCTCTTCATCGAGACCTCCGGATGTCTCGCCATGTGCGGCCACGGCACGATCGGCACGGTGACGATGGGCCTCGAAAACGGCCTGATCCGTCCGCGCGAGCCGGGCGTGGTCCGGCTCGACACGCCGGCCGGGCTGGTCATCGCGACCTATACCGAGGCGGACGGATACGTCGCCGAGGTTCGATTGACGAATGTTCCGGCCTTCCTGTTCCGTGAGGGGCTGGAGGTGGAAAGCCCGCATCTCGGCCGGCTCACCGTCGACGTTGCCTATGGCGGCAATTTCTACGCGATCGTGGACAGCCAGGAGAATTTCGACGACATGGCGGCGTTTTCGGCCGGGCAGCTGGTGGAGATGTCCGGCGCGCTCCGCCAGGCCCTTAACGACGCCCACCCATTCGTCCATCCGGAAAAGCCGGAGATCAATGGTCTCAGCCATATTTTGTGGACAGGCAAGCCGACCCGGCCGGAGGCGACGGCCCGCAATGCCGTCTTCTACGGCGACAAAGCGATCGATCGCAGCCCCTGCGGCACCGGCACCTCGGCCCGGATGGCGCAATGGGCCGCCAAGGGGCGGCTGAAGCCGGGCGACGACTTCGTCCATGAAAGCATCATCGGCTCGCTGTTTCGCGGCCGCGTCGAGGAGAACGCGCGGGTCGGCGATCTGCCGGCGATCATCCCGTCGGTGGCCGGCTGGGCCAGGATGACGGGTCTCAACACCATCTTCATCGACGACCGTGATCCCTTCGCGACGGGATTCCAGGTCGTCTGAGTCCAGCGAATGAGAGGTTCCGCATGAAGATCACCGGCATCAAGGCGTGGCAGGTCGACCTTCCGTTGAAGGAGGGACGCTACACTTGGTCGAGCGGCCATTTCGTCGAAATCTTCGACAGCACGGTCGTTGCGGTCGAAACGGATGCGGGCATTACCGGCTACGCCGAGTGCTGCCCGCTCGGCTCAGCCTATCTGCCGGCTTTCGCAGCCGGCGTGCGGGCGGGCCTGGCCGAACTCGCGCCGCAATTGCTGGGTCTCGATCCGACCGACCTTGGCGTCGTCAACGCCTATATGGACCGGGTCCTGCGCGGCCATCCCTATATCAAGGCGCCGCTCGACATCGCCTGTTGGGATATCCTCGGCAAGGCGGCCGGCCTGCCGGTGTGGAAGCTGCTGGGCGGCAAGGCGCAGGGTTCCATCGCCCTCTACCGCGCCATCAGCCAGCGGGCCTCGGCGGAGATGGCGGCGAATATCGAGGGCTACCGCGCGGAAGGCTATCGCAAGTTCCAGCTCAAGGTCGGCGGCGACGCCGACGCGGACATCGCCCGCATTCGCGCGACCCGTTCGGTCCTCCAGGATGGAGAGGTTCTTGTCGCCGATGCCAATACCGGCTGGACGCGAGCCGAGGCGGCGCGGGTCGTGCTGGCGGTCCGAGACCTCGACGTCGTGATCGAACAGCCTTGTCCGACCTATGACGAGTGTCTGTCGGTGCGCCGGCGCACCCCGCTGCCCTTCGTGCTCGACGAGGTCATCGATAGCGTCGCGACGCTGCAGCGGGCCCTGGCCGACGACGCCATGGACATTGTCAATTTGAAGATCTCGAAGGTCGGCGGCCTGACCAAGGCGCGGCTGATGCGCGACCTTTGCGTCGCCAGCGGAACGCCGATGACGATCGAGGACACCTGGGGCGGCGACATCGTCACGGCCACCATCGCCCATCTGGCGCAGTCGACGCCTGCCGAATTCACCTTCTCGGCGACCGACTTCAACTCCTACGGAACTGTCTCGATCGCCGACGGGGCGCCGATACGGGAGAATGGGACCATGGGCGCGTCGGACGAGCCGGGCCTTGGCGTGACCCCGCGCTGGGAGGCGCTAGGCGAGCCCTGTCTGAACGTCGGGAGCTAGACGCATGCGCAGCTCCAAACTCGTCCACATCGTCGGCTGCCACGCGGAAGGCGAGGTCGGCGATGTCATCGTCGGCGGCGTGGCGCCGCCGCCGGGCAACACGCTCTGGGAGCAATCCCGCTACGTGGCGACTGACGGCGAATTGCGCAATTTCGTCCTCAACGAACCGAGGGGCGGCGTCTTCCGCCATGTCAATCTGCTGGTGCCGCCGAAGCACCCCGAGGCCGCGATGGGCTTCATCATCATGGAGCCGGCCGATACGCCGCCGATGTCGGGGAGCAACGCGATCTGCGTTGCCACAGTTCTTCTCGACAGCGGGATCGTGCCGATGAGCGAACCGGTCGCCCGCTTCCGGCTGGAAGCGCCGGGCGGGCTGGTGGAGATCGCCGCCGATTGCATGGATGGCAAGGCGGAGCGCATCACGGTCACCAACGTGCCGTCCTTCGCCGATCGCCTTGGCGTCAAGCTTGAGGTCGAGGGGCTGGGCACGTTGACCGTCGATACGGCCTATGGCGGCGACAGCTTCGTGCTCGTCGACGCCGCTGAGGCCGGTCTTGAAATCAGCCCGGCAAACGCGGTAGCGCTGGCCGAAGCCGGCATGAGGATCACCCGCGCCGCCAACGAACAGATCGGCTTTCGGCATCCCCAGAACGGAGAGTGGGACCATATCTCCTTCTGCCAGTTCACCGAACCGGTGACGCGGGAGAACGGCATCCTAGCTGGCCGAAACACGGTCGCGATCCGCCCCGGCAAGCTCGACCGATCGCCCACCGGAACCGGCTGTTCCGCCCGCATGGCGGTGCTGAACGCGCGCGGTGAGATGCAGGCCGGAGACGCCTTTGTCGGGCAGTCGGTCACCGGATCGCAATTCCACTGCCGCATCGAGAGCCTGACGACGGTGGGTGACCGGCCGGCCATTATCCCGTCGATCTCCGGGCGCGCCTGGATCACCGGAACGACGCAACTGATGCTCGATCCATCCGATCCATGGCCTGGCGGATATCGGTTGTCCGACACCTGGCCCGGCGGCTGACGGCCCGCCGGCGCCTTACCAGGCCGACCGGTAGATCGACAGCGCGTCGGATTCCGAGACCGCGCGCGGATTGTTGACCAAAAGGCGCTGCTGCTTCATCGCGTCGGCCGCCATCTTGGCCAGATGCTCCTCGCCGATCCCGACATCGCGCAGGCGCGGCGGCAGGCCGAGGCGCTCTGACAGCGCGGCGAGTTCCTCTACGAAGGCGGCACAGCGGCCTTGCGTGCTTTCCTCGCGTTCTAGGGCTGGAAAGGCGTCGGCGGCGATTTCGGCGTAAAGATGCGCCGCGTAGGGGGCGTTGAAGCGCAGCACATGCGGCAGCACCAGTGCGTTCGACAGGCCGTGCGGAATATGGAAGGTGCCGCCGATCGGGTAGGCGAGGGCGTGGACGGCGGCGACCGGCGAATTGGCGAAGGCCTGGCCGGCGAGCATCGAGCCGAGCAGCATCGCCCCGCGCGCCGCGACATTGGCCGGTTCGGCGATCACCGCTTCGATATTCGCGCCGATAAGCCGCAAGGCTTCGCGCGCCAGCATCTTCGACAGTGGGTTGTTGTTGGCGTTCTTCGACGCATAGGCCTCGATCGCGTGGACCATGGCGTCGACGCCGGTGGCGGCGGTAATCGCCGGCGGCAGGCCGAGGGTCAATTCGGCGTCGAGCACGGCGATATCCGGCACGATCAGCGCCGAGGAAACGCCGCGCTTTTCCTCCTCGCCGACAGTGATGATCGAGACCGGCGTCACCTCCGAGCCGGTGCCGGCGGTGGTCGGCACCAGCACCAGTGGCAGGCGGGGACCCTTGGCGTTGCCGACCCCCCAGGCGGCATCAAGGTCCTCGCCGGAGCCGGCGATGAGCGCGACGAGCTTGGCCACGTCAAGGGACGAGCCACCGCCGAAGCCGACAATGCCGGTGGCATCCGCCGTGCGGGCGGCGTCGGTCGCGGCCTCCAGAATCGACAGTTTGGGATCGGCCGCGACGTCGTCGAAGATGGTAACGGCGGCGCCGGACTCGGCCAGCGAGGCGATCGCCGGGTCGCAGAGGCCGAGCGCGCGGAGGCCGGGGTCGGTGACCAGCAACACGCGCGCGCCGAGCGTCTTCGCCGCGATCGGCCCCAGCCGCCTGGCCGCGCCCGGCTCGAACACGATCGACGGCGTGGTGTTGAAGAGGAAGGGCGTCATGGCGAGATCTTTCCCGTTTTCGTCTCGTTGTCGAATCGTAGCCGCCAGTCTGGCGCGGAACGAGCCGTTCGCCCAGCCATGCGCACCGGTGCTCCCTTTTGCAGCGCGTGCGGGATGAGCCTTGCCGTCAGCTCGGCCCGCGAAATTTGTCAACCAGGCGGAACACCAGACCCGCCGTGGTCATCACCAGGAAAACCCGGGTGACGTGATGGGTCGCGACAAAAGCCACCTCGACATGGAGGGCTAGCGCGATCAGGCTCGTTTCGGTCAGGCCGCCGGGGGAATAGGCCAGCAGCAGGTCGAGGACCGGCAAACCGATCAGCCGGTTCAATCCCAGCGAAAAGCCGAGCGTGATCGACAGCAAGATGGCGGTCGATCCCAGTGCGAGCCCAAGAATCCGCGCGAGTTCGGTCAACCGGGTTCCGGCAAACCGGCAGCCGAGGGCGGTGCCGAGCACCAACTGCGCGGCCGCCACCAGCTCGTAGGGCGGGCGGAACTCCGTGATCCCGGTCAAATGCACCGCGCCGCTGGCCAGCATCGGCCCCATCAGATAGGGCGCGGGCAGTCGCAGTATTCGTCCCAGGACGATCCCGACCAGCCCTGTCAGAACCAGCCATGCTTCCACCGTCCATGGCGCGTCGAAGATGGACAGCCCGGTCGTCGGTCGTGTGATCACCTGTTCGCCGGTCACCACGTCGAGGACGAACGGCAGCGAGAAGACGATCAGCATGATGCGGCTGGAATGGATCAGGGCGATGATCCGCGGATCGCCGCCCTTGGCTTGGCCGAGCGTCACCATCTCGATCAGGCCGCCGGGCATGCCGGCGAAATAGGCTGTGGGCAGATCGAAACCGGCGACGCGGTAGAAATAGGTGACACAGGCCGCCGCCGCGACGAAGAGGAAGACCATCAGGCCGAGGAGGCTCGGAAGCCAATCCGCTATCCCGGTCACCATACCCGGCGTAAAGCCTGCTCCCAGCAGCACCCCGACGAGCATGGTCATGGGAGGTCGCAGGATTGTGGGCGCGGTAACCGGCATTCGCAGGAGCGAGGCGAGGAGGCACGCCGCCAGCGGCCCGAGCATCCAGGGCAGCGGCAGCGACAGACGCAGGAAGACGACGGCGCCGAGAAGCCCGATCCCGAGCGCCAGCGCGAAGCGCGCATAGGCAAAGCGCTTCGGAGCGAGAGGCTCCAGGGCTTTGGCCAGCCAATCGCGTATCGCGCTCATCGACATCCGTTCGCGGAAGTGCCGCGGTCGGGCGGGCCAAAGCCGTCGCCGGCATGCGGTGTCCGGCGGCGTGCGGTTCTCTTCATCGTGCGGAATACGGTCATATCGGACAAGGTACGAGGAACGATCTCGCCGTCGGGGCAAGACAGGAAGGAGGAAGTGGACGCCAATCCGTCCCATCGGAACGAACTGCCGCTCGCGGCGGAACGATGTAGTCCTAAACCATGCTTACGGCCGGCGGAACCGGGTACCGATGTCGTGTGCCGCTCCGGCGGGCCATCTGCACCGTGACCTCCTGCACCGGGTCGCGGGTTCCGGGTCGAACGCTCGTCGCGCTTGTGCGTCCTCGTCGATGATCATGGCGTCGGATTTCTGCTGGCAGCGGGCAACCTTGCGCGCTTGCTAAGGTGCGCGCGAACGCAAAAAGGCGCCCCGGAGGACGCCTTTTAAATCACTGAGAATGCGTTTGTTTTTTGGTTGCGGGGGTTCGCTTCAACCGCTGTCATAAAAGGGATGCCCGGCGCCCTTCCTTCCTCGGCCTTGGCAACGCCAAGGATACCCATCAACTCGCCGCGTAGCTCGGCATGAACCTCGCCACGCTTCTCTCCAGGGGTAACGATCACCTCGCCAATCAATGAGCGCAGAGCCTCCGCGGCCTGCCTGCCCCCATCGGGATCGTTCAGAGCTTCGGCGAAGCGCGCGACGTTGCGGCGATAGTTCGACGCGATATTGGGATGAACATCCGGCACATCGGCAGCGGCTTCCGCCATGCGGGCGGTGATTTCGGTCTTCTGCCGTTCCAATTCGTCCATCCGCGCCTTCATCGACGGTTGATACATACCGTCCTCAACGGCCGAGATGATCCCGGCAATGGCACGCCCGATCTTCGCCAACGCGCGGCGGTCGGTTTCGTGCTGGGCACGGCGCTGATGGTTCAGCCGGTTGGTTTCCTCGACATAGGCACGCATGGCCTCCTCGACCGCCTCGGCCGAAACCAGCCTGTCCTGTAACCCGGCCAGCACCCGCGCCTCCAGCTTCTTGCGCAAGATGGTGCGGTTGTTAGTGCAGGTGCCGCGCCGGTGATGATTCAGGCAGCCGAGCCGGTCGGAGAGAATAATGCCAATCTTCCCGCTGCAGCAACTGCAAGTCAGAAGACCGGAAAGGAGAGAAACAGGCCGGTTCGCCAAGTGCAGACGCTTTGCCCTGCCCTCGCGGGTGTTGGCCGGGTTCGGCCCGAAAATTTCGGCGATCTGCCTTTGCCGCTCGCGCACCGCGTTGCAAAGTGCATCATCTACGATCCGAAGATGCGGAACCTCGACCCTGATCCATTCGGATTCCGGGTTCGGTCGCGAGACACGCTTGCCTGTGCTGGGGTCTTTGACAAAGCGCAGGCGGTTCCAGACCAGAACGCCTGCATAAAGCTCGTTATTGACGATGCCGGTGCCGCGTGTGCGGTGACCCCGAATGCTGGTATCGCCCCATGCTCGCCCGAGTGGGCCTGGAATGTCAGCCTTGTTCAGATCGACGGCAATGGCCTTGGGAGGTTTGCCCGCTGCAAACTCGCGCAAGACGCGCCGCACGATCTCCGCTTCTTCCGGGACGATCTCGCGGTCGCCCCGGATCGGCTCGCCGTTGGCGTCGAGCTTCTTCACCACCCTGTAGCCATAGCAGAGGCCGCCGCCCGCCTTGCCCTTCTCGACCCGCCCGCGCAGTCCGCGATGGGTCTTCATGGCGAGGTCCTTCAGGAACAGGGCGTTCATCGTGCCTTTCAGGCCGACATGAAGCTCGCTGATCTCGCCTTCGGCCAGCGTCACGATGGTGACGCCCGCGAACTTCAACTGCTTGTAGAGCGTGGCGACATCAGCCTGATCGCGGCTGATCCGATCCAGTGCCTCGGCCAGCAGGATGTTGAACTCGCCGTGCTGCGCATCGCGCATGAGCCTCTGGATGCCCGGTCGCAGGATCGTGCTCGATCCCGATATGGCCGCATCCTCGTAGGAGCCGACAATCTCCCATCGCTCCCGCTGCGCATGTTCCCGACACAGGCGAAACTGGTCCTCGATGGACGCCTTGCTCTGGTTGTCGGATGAATAGCGGGCGTAAAGGGCTGCGCGGGACATGGTGGCCTCCTGTGGTTCGGGCTGGGCGCGTTCCCCTACAGGGTATAGGGTTCGCGCACCCCCGGATCGTCGGATGAAAAATCCTTGGTGTTTCGGGTCACAAGCAGGCGTCCGGCAGTCTGCGCCGTGGCCCAGATCACTGCGTCGGGTAGCTTGATGCGATGCGCACGCCGCAATTCCACCGCGCGGTTGGCAATCTCATCGTCCAGGGCGATGACATTGAAACCCTCGAGAAAATGCCGGGTCGGTTCGACCAGATCGGCGTTCGCCCCCACCATCACCTCCATCCAGGTGATGATACTGATGGCCCGGTTTTCAAAGAGCTCGATTTCCTCACGGGCCTGCGGGATCGCGTTCAGGTGGTCGATGAGGATATTGGTATCGAAAAGCGCGCCTACCATTCGCTACGCGCCTTTTCCTGATAGGCCAGACCATCGACCTTGCGCTTGCCCCACAGGCCGAAGCCGTCCTCGACCTGTTCGCGGTGATGGCGGCCAAGATAATCGTCTATCGCCGCCCGGATAAGTGCGGCACGGGATTGGCGCACCCGCTTGGCAAGGCTATCGAGGGCTTCGATCTGCGCATCATTCATATCGACAAGGGCTCGCATCGCACTCTCCATTGATATACCTCATGCATATCATGTGTTGCGGTGCAGGGGAAGGGAATAGGCCGCCTCGGTGCGTATATCGTTGCGACGGTCCGTTCATGCCTTGTCGTCTCCGCCATCGTCGCCCGCGTCGGGCGGCGAATTGTCATTGGCGGCGCGCATGGCTTTCTCGTAGTCCTCGCGCGCCATCCGCCTGCCGATCAGCCGAGCAATCGATAGCACCACCGTGTCCAGCCGCTCGAGAGCTTCGGCATCGCCCTCCGTATCCTGACCGGCCGGCGCGCGATTGTCGTTTGCCGGTCTCTCTCTACCGAAGCGCCGCTCGTCATCGGCCATCACCGGCCTCCTGCTCCCGGCCTCCACGATACGGGATCTTCGATCCAGCGATCGATGTCGGATTCTCGCCACCCGGCACCGTTGATGCTGATTCTGATCTGGGCCGGGAACGTACTCTCAGCGATCTTTCGATAGATGGTGGACCGGGACAGGCCCGTCCGGGCGAGGACGGTGTTGAGGCGGACGATACGGTCTGGCGCGGGCATGGATGCGATGCCTCCGGCTGGCGGTTTCTGACGGCTCTTTGTCCAGTCAGGACAGGCCCTTGCCGGGGCGCAAGAGGGTTCGGAGAATCGTCGCGGCGCCGGATGGAAACGGCGGCAAATAGGAAAGATTACAGCCCAAGTCCGCGCCCTCTGCCGAGGTCGAGACCGTGAGAGAGGGCGAGGGCCGCGCCGAGTCGGCGGCCAGCCTCCATGTCGATGCCGAGGGCTGCCTTGCGATTAGCGAGCAGGGATTCCATCTGCGGATCGCGTTCGAGGCTCTTGGCCATGTCGCCCATTGCCGACCGGGTGGCCTTGTAGCCGGACATATCGCCCGCCTGGTATTGATGCTGGCTGGCGCGGTCGAGCTTCTGCCAGCGCTCGACAAAGCGGTCGGCGCGGCGGCTGGGATCGGTGCGGATTTCGGTTTCAAGCTGGAGCGCCCGGATGGCGCGGTTGACTCGACCCGTCGCTGCCTCGTGAGTGAGTTCCGGGTTCTTGGCGTAGGCGGCTTCGGCATCGCGCCAGCTGAGGGGACGTACTTTCTCGAAGGGTTTGCGGGCGTCCGTCAGTTCGCGCACCTGCGCAGGACTGCCTCTACCGTCCGCATCCCCAGTAGCGAGGATCACATCCAACGCGCGGGCATGGCGGATGAGCGCCTTGGTGCGGGCCTTGCGCAGCGCTTCGTCCGGGTCCGCCGCCGCGGCTCTTTCCGGCGCATCCGTCGTTCGCCGGACCTTTGCCGCAGCGCTTTCCCGTACCGGCCCCTGCGCTTCGCCAGCGCCCGGCGACGGCGCTGCCCGTTCCGGCCCCTGTTCGCCATCGGCGGGCAGTCGCATACCGTCGAACATGCCGCGCACTTTTTCCGGCACGACCTTACGCACGATCTCGGCAACTCGGGCGCGGAAGGTGATGCCACGCCGTTCGGCGTAATCCCGCGCCGGGTCGATCTGCCTGACGAGGGCAGATCGATCTTCGTGCATACCCGTGATCAGATCGAAGAGACCTTCGGCGGCGATCCGGCGATGGCCGCGACGTGGGCAATCGCGGAAGTCGAGCTCACACGGCACACCAAGCTCGCTGGGATGGCGCAGATGGCGAGTTGGGATACTCCGCCGCCAAAGAGGCCGAAGAGGCTGCAGCCTTCCGCGAACAACAGCTGGCAGATGCGCTGATGAGTGCATCTGCCACATCCCTTGCCGGCGTTGCGGGGCAAGCTCGATGTCATCTTACGCGAGGGAGAAAGCTCTGCTGAATGTCCGGAGTTCCCCTGGCCCTTTCTCCGTTCGGCGCTTGTCGACCTCGTGTGCATCGCCCAAAAAGCTCAACCAGACCGATTTGTGCCCGGCTCCGATCGCATTGCGTTGTCGCGATCGTCTAGCAAAAGCGGCAGTTGAGAATGAACTCACATGCTGCCAAAGCGTATCTATTATCACCTCCCGGCCAGCCCGATGCCGACCGCGTCCGACAGTTAGGACGGCTACGAACGACCGCTCTCACTAAACCGTTAACGGCTTGGGAACGGGGAGATTTGCCGGAGCCCAAATGGCCGCCTTCCAGCACCGGCGCTTGAAACCTGCCAGACCGATTCCGCCCCGCTCTCGTCAAATAAGCAGCCAGACGGCAACGCGCCCATTGCGGTCGTTCGCGGTGAGCTTCGCTGATCCTGAAGGCCCCATTCGTTCGAACTCGCGCCGAGTTCCTCTCGAATTAGCAAGAGGTCTGCGCTGGCCTCACTGGCTCGCCTTCCAAGCGGCGGCGTGCTCGGCGGTGAAAAAGAGACGCGCCTCGAACGGTTCGGCCGAAAGAGGCACCTTGGCGAGCAGACCGGCCTGGGTCTCCAGCACATCGCCTGCCGCGTCCGTAGGGAACGCACGCTTGAGCGGCGTCGCATTCGCCAAGGCCGCCAGAACCGGGCCGCGGGCCATCCGGTCGCCCCAAAGCCGATGATGATACTCGCAGAGGACCACGAGGTTGCCCGCGCCGACGCCGCCGCCGTTCTGGCGATGCTGCACATGGTGCGCCTGGATGAGCCTCTGCCGGTAACCGGGAGCGAAAACGTACGTCCCTGGCGGCGCCGCCTTCAGCACGTCCATGTCCCCGATGCACGCCTGACAGTGATAGCCATAATGCTCCCGCTTCAAGGCGCGCTTCTGATCCTCCTCCTCGAGCGACTGGGTCGCCTGAGACTGACTGCGCGCCTTGGGAATCGAGCGGCGCTCGCGAGGGACCCGCGTCGGATCCGTGATCTGCGGGAGCGGCTTGGGATCCGGCACGACCGGCTTGAGCTTCGCCGCCGAGAGGCCGTGCCCTTTGTCCACGTCGCCGCCGGTATTCTTTGGATCTCCGTCCTCCTCGCCCTCCTCGTCGTCCTCAGGCTCTTCCATGCCCGTGGCAAGAAATTCAAGCTGGCGCTTGTCGCGCGCGGCTCGCATGAGGCCCCAGGCGTTCGATCGCCCAGACTTGAACAGATGCTCCGCCAGCACCTCGTACATCTCGTGGAGCTTGTCGGAATCACTCCCCACGAGGATAAAACCGGAATCGCGGTCGATCCCGCTGCGCACAGGCACCTCGAAGTCCTGGCCATGCAGCCGGTAGACGGCCCGGAGTTCGGGGCGGGACCTCACCCCGCTGATCGCCTTGAGCATCTTCTGCCACTCAGGCCGCAGGTCGGCGATGGCTACCCCGTTGAGCGGCAGCCGTGAGCGGAGCTCGGCGAGCTGCTTCCTGGTCTGCAGCTGAGACAGCTCAAGCCCGAGGTCGCCGACGAGCTCGAGCGCTCCGCTGCCGCCGACAGTCCGAGGGGGCCCGAACGCGCCGCGAAGCGAGCGCACCCCGACACCGGCCACTAGGTCGAGGATCGTGGACCGCGTTCCAGGCGCCTTGATTAGGGTCAACCTGAGCTTTCCATCGGCGAGCGCCTTCTCCCTCACCTCGGGGAAGTCGTCGAGGTAGATCCTCTCCGACTGGTGCATGGCGGACGCCAGGCTCACCAACTCGAAGGGCTTCGCGACGCTCGTCACCGGAATGCAGGGGATGTCCTGGTTCGAAGCAATCCATGCAGGCGGGCCCGACGCCTCCTTCCAGTGCCGGTAGACCTGCGCGTGGTGCTTCTGCTGCACTGCTCGGTGCTGTCTGGACAGCCAGCTAAAGAAGGCGACCGCAAGATCCTTCGTCGGTCGCGCGCGCGTCACGCCGAGTTGCGAGAGCAGCGCGTGGTGGTCGGCAACCCCGTCGCCGGAGAGCCCGACCTTCCAGTCGCCCCAGAAGTCGGAATCACCAACGAAGGCGCAGTCATCGCCCGCGAGCACCGTGCCGTTCACCGGAATCACCTTTTCCGACGCCAACTCGGAAAGGTTGCGGGAACCCCGCTTGTACGCCTCTAGTCTCACGAACAGCTTCTGCGGGTCGGGATCATCCCTCAATGCGGTCAGCACGGCAGCCGCCGTGGGCCGCGCATAGGCGCCCAGCCGCTCGTAGAGAGGGGCAGCGCCCTTGCGGGTCAGTGCCGAGGCTGGTAGCCCGCATGCCGCCGCGGCGATCGATGGAATGTGCAGCTTCGACACGGCGATCATCTCGCCAATCTGGGTGAGGGTCTCGTGCGCCGATCCCATCCGCACGGCCACGCCCGGATGGCGCTGGAGGACCCAGGCCAAGTCCTTCTCCAGCGCGTCGAGCCGTCGCCGACCTTCCTCGGGCGACTGCTCGACTTTCACCGCCGCTAGGGCCGCCGCGTGCCACTCCAGGAGCTCTTGGTCGGTGGGCTCGGCCCGCACGCGGGGCGACTTAGCCGGGAGCCTCCTGGACCCGAGGAGGGAAAGCGTGGCGGGCGCCGGCGCTACCAGGCCAAGCGCCAGCAGGCGCTGCAGCGTGCGGCTCCTTGGATGGCAATAGGCCGCGAGCGGACGATGGACTCCATCCACCCCCGGCCAAACCGGCTTCTGCGCGATCTTGCGAAGCGTCGCCGCCTTGAGGGGGGAAGCGTTGCGGGCCAGCCAGCCGAAGAAGCGCTGGCGCACGGGGTCGCCGACCACATCGAAGTTGAGAGCGGAGAGATAGTCGCCCAGGTCGAAAGGCTTGAGGAACAGCGCGCCCCTGCTGAGCACTGGGGAATGCACCACCTCTTGGTGGACGACCGGCGGCGATGCCACGCCGGGGATGATCGGCGGCGCCCGGTCAAGTCTGCGGGCCTTTCGCCACGCTACGAAGCGCCCGTCAAACCCTGGCAGGGCTCCATCTGCCTTCAGTTCGTCCACGAGGTCGGCGGGTAGCGCCCCCTTGCGGCGCGCGACCTCCAACGCCTGTAAGGCCGCCGCCGCGCGCTGCGCGGCGGCATCCGAACTGGGCCGATCCACCTTGCTCTGCGTCAGCAAGACCAGCCGAGCCGCGTCTGGCTCGGCGAAACGCTGGACCAAGTCGCTCTTCTTGGCCAAGCCCTCGAGATGCTCCCTCACGCAATGGGGCGTGTCGGGATGGAGCACCGCGCCGCTGCCGGCTGCGAGGCCCGCGAGCATGGCTAGACCATGGGGACGGCCGTCCGCGGCGACCGGCAGGATAACCGCCGTGCCACCGGGTATGACCTGGCGCCCCGCTACGCTGGGGACGGCATTCTTGTCGAACACTGCCGAGCACAGCCCACCGCCATCCAGCATCCGCTCAACGATTTGACGTTCGGGCCCGGCGTCCATGGCGCGCTGCTCGAGTCCTCGGATCATTGCCGTCGACCGGGTCCCATACATCCGCGCGAGAAGGTTCCCGGCCGCCGCGAACGCATCGCGCGCCTGTTGCACCAACTCCATGTTGCGGCGGTCGGCACTGATGTCGTGCCTCGACCTTCCCGCGATGAACGGAGCCGCGATGTCGAACCCGTGACCGCTGCGGGCCTCCTGCCCTGAGAACGCGATCGGGTAGCGCAGGCGGCCCCGATCGAGGAGAGGGCGCCCGGCCTGGTCTACCCTCCAGTTGAGTTCACCCCAGACGCGGCCGCCAGCGCGGAACAGCCTCGGAATCTTGCCGCCGTCGTCGATGACGCACTGGAAGCGAACCGCGTGACGCCTCAGAACGGTGCGCGTGGAGCCGCTGTCGCGGCGGACGCGGCAGGTCCGGAGCCACACCCTCCTCGAAAGCGGACCGGCGGGGGCGCACTCGAAGGTAAGGATCGCCGTCCCCAGGCCATGCCGCGAGAGTCTGAGGGTGTAGCGCCAAGGCGCACCCGGTCGCGAGGCGGCTATGAACCGCTCCGGCGCCTCGTCGACGGCGGTCCGCCAGAGCCCATCGAGCGCCGCAGCGTTGAGGGGCTGCAGCGTTGTGTTGTCCCCGTCCGGGACCTTGATTGGCGACTGCCGGTACGGCGCTAGGATCCTCGTTCCGAACGCAGGCGCACCCGGATCGGGCTCGCGCAGCCAGAACGCTGGCTTGAACTTGCGAGGTCGGGCCCGGTTCCCACGGACCGTGAGGTCAGTCCGAAGACCGTCCGACTGAACGCCGATCCGGTCGGCGAGCAGGAAGAGCGAGCGAAGCCCGTGGTTCTTCGAGCCGATGCCGTCCTTTTTCGCCTCGATGTCCCCGCCCGCGGCAATGACACTCTCGAGCCTAACCCAGGCCTTGGCGTTGAGGGGCGCGCCGTCCCCTTCGCACGAGAGGCCGTGCTCACCGAAGTCGATCGAAGTGCGGCTCGCGCCCGCGTCGAGGTCGTTCTGCACGAGCTCGACCACGAGATCGACGAGAGACACCTCGCGCAGGAACTGCCCGACGGCCGCCGCGCCGTCCATCTTATCGGACGGCTCGCCCGCGCGATCCGGCATCATTGTCAGCACGTCCATGAAAGCATCCCCCCGCGGCAAGATCAGGCGGGTGCGCCCGCGCCGCAACCCCAAAAAGATCTGCGAAGCCGGTGAATCCTTCGGTTAATGAGTGGCACGCGGCGTCCTTGTCGGCGAGGCTTAGCGTGGCGACACAGTTCTAGGGACGGCAGCTTCGACGGTTTGGCGCTCGAGAGCTGTCGGTCGGCTATCGGCCCATGGCCGACCTTCCGCGTCCGGCCCATAAGCGCCGGTGAAGCCGGGCCGGATGGCGAAGCGGGCCATCGGCAAGGCGCTCGTCCTGCATCGCGGCCAAGAAAGCCTCGGCCTCCGCCTCGATCGCCTCGGCAAGCAGCCGGCGCGCACCGTCACGCAACACCGACGTCAGCGGGTCGTCGATTGCCTCGGGCTTCCAGCGGGTGTTCCAGGAGAATGGCGGCACCGTCGTCCAGTAGCTGTGGCCGCCGCTGAACACCGCGGATTACGGCTCCTACATCACCCAGATCGACCCCGACGTCGATGCGATCTGCGGCGACCGTAGCTGCCTAATTTAATAGCGAAATTGATCGCGCCTGATGAATTAGCCTAAAAAATAGACGATTCTTCTCTGATGCGGTTGCCTCGACGCGTTGGGGGAGGGGCCGCCAGCGGGGCGATCGCGCCTTCCATCGCCCGCGGGGGCATTTGGCACGCGCTTTGCAATCCATCCAGTCGTGACCTCCGGTGACAACGGAGGCGAAACAACTGGAGAGCGCGTATGACAACCCCCATCACATGGCTTCGCGGCGCCGCGGCCGCGGCCACCATGGCCAGCGTGGCGCTGACCGGCGCAACCGCCCAGGAGAAACCTTCCGGCGACCCGATCAAGATCGGCGTCCTGCATTCGCTGTCGGGCACGATGGCGATCTCCGAGACGACCCTCAAGGACGTCATGGAGATGCTGATCGAGGAACAGAACGCCAAGGGCGGTCTGCTCGGACGGCCGCTCGAGGCGGTCGTCGTCGACCCGGCCTCCGACTGGCCGCTGTTCGCCGAAAAGATGCGCGACCTCGTCTCGGCCGAAGAGGTCGCGGCGGTGTTCTGCTGCTGGACGTCGGTGTCGCGGAAGTCGATCCTGCCGGTCGCCGAGGAACTGAACACGGTGGTGTTCTATCCGGTGCAGTACGAGGGCGAGGAATCCTCGCGCAATATCTTCTACACCGGTGCCGCGCCGAACCAGCAGGCGATCCCGGCCGTCGATTATCTGATGGAAGAAGGCGTCGAGCGCTGGGTGCTGGAAGGCACCGACTACGTCTATCCGCGCACCACCAACAAGATCCTCGAGCAGTATCTGAAGGACAAGGGCGTCGCGGCGGAGGACATCAAGGTCAACTACACGCCGTTCGGCTTCTCCGACTGGCAGACCGAGGTGTCGTCGATCAAGGAGTTCGGCGCGACCGGCAAGAAGACGGCGGTGGTCTCGACGGTGAACGGCGACGCCAACGTGCCATTCTACAAGGAACTCGCCAATCAGGGTATCGAAGCGACCGACATCCCCGTCGTCGCCTTCTCCGTCGGTGAGGAAGAACTCGCCGGCATCGACACCGGACCGCTGGTCGGCCACCTCGCCGCCTGGAACTACTTCCAGTCGGTCGACACGCCGGAAAACGCGGAATTCATCGAGAAATGGAAGGCCTATCTCGGTGACGACAAGCGCGTGACCAACGATCCGATGGAAGCCCATTACATCGGCTTCAACATGTGGGTGAAGGCGGTCGAAAAGGCCGGCACGACCGAGCCCGACGCCGTCATCGCCGCGCTGCCGGGCGTCGAGGTGCCGAACCTGACCGGCGGCACCGCCAGGATGCTGCCCAATCACCACATCACCAAGCCGGTGCTGATCGGCGAGATCAACGCGGAGGGCCAGTTCGACATCGTCCAGGAGACCGACCTGGTCGAGGGCGATGCCTGGTCGGACTTCCTGCCGGATTCCAAGATGCTGAAAGCCGATTGGACCGACCCGATCAACTGCGGCAACTACAACACCGAGACGAAGAGCTGCGGCAGCAAGGAGG
Source organism: Aurantimonas coralicida (assembly GCA_011050685.1). Taxonomy (GTDB): domain Bacteria; phylum Pseudomonadota; class Alphaproteobacteria; order Rhizobiales; family Rhizobiaceae; genus Aurantimonas; species Aurantimonas coralicida_A. The sequence continues at coordinate 5,745 of DRFF01000130.1, read as the reverse complement.
CGGCGGCCAAGTGAGCCTCCGCGCCTCCTAGACGTCCGCCTTCCTTCTAAGGCGCGACCCTGTGGGGGCGGCCATGCCGGCCGTCCCCGTGACCTTCGATCCCGATCAGGACGCTCCATGAACGATCTCCTGCGCTGGTGCCTTGTCGGCCTCCTGGCCTTCGGTGGCGCGCTCCTCCCGGTTGCCGCCTTGGCCCAGGACGGTGATCCGGCGGTAATCATCCAGAAATTCGGCGGCAAGCAGAGCTTCGACGACACCGAGGCGGTGATCGCCGAACTGGCCGCTACCGGCGAACCGGAAGTTGCCAGGACATTGCGCGCGCTGTCCGCCGGCGACCTCTACTGGCGCGAATCCGACGAAGCAGTGTTCATCGTGACCGGCAAGGGCAACGCGGTCACGCTGCGCGATCCGCTGACCGGCAAGGAGGCCGGAACCGCTCCATCCGGTGATCTGACCAAGGTCCGCATCAAGAATTCGATCCGCAACGCCATCACCGGCGCGCTCGGCAGTTTGACGCTTCGCGCCGCCGACCCGAACGTGCGGCTGAGGGCCGCATCGACGCTGTTTTCGGATGCCGATCCCGACATGCTGGAGCCGATTGAGGCGGCCCTCGCTGAGGAAACCGACCCGGCGGTCAAGGCACGAATGGAAGAAGCCCGCGCTTCGGCAATCCTTTCCTCCGACCGGCCCGCCGCCGCCAAGGCGGAGGCCGCCGCAATCCTCGAAGCGCGCGGCGACCGGGAATCCCTGACGATGCTCACGCGTTTCGCCGCCGCGACCGCCGATCCGGCGGCGCGGCAAGCCGCCGAAGCGGCGGTCGCGGGAATCGAGAGCAACATCGCCTTCTGGAATCAGATGCAGAACATCTGGTACGGATTGTCGCTGGGCTCGGTCCTGTTGCTCGCCGCGATCGGCCTCGCCATCACCTTCGGCGTCATGGGTGTGATTAACATGGCCCATGGCGAAATGGTGATGCTCGGTGCCTACACGACCTTCGTCGTGCAGGAGGTCATCCGGGTCGACGCGCCCTGGCTGTTCCCCTGGTCGCTGGCGATCGCCCTGCCGCTCGCCTTCCTCGTTTCGGGTTTCGTCGGTCTCGTCATGGAGCGCGGCATCATCCGCTTTCTCTACGGCCGGCCGCTGGAGACCCTGCTCGCAACCTTCGGCGTGTCGCTGATGCTGCAACAGGCGGTCCGTACGATCTTCGGCCCGAGCAATCGCCAGGTCGGCAATCCCGACTGGATGTCCGGCGCTTTCGACATCGGCCTGATGTCGGTGACCTGGAACCGGCTGTGGATCATCGTTTTCTCCCTGGTCGTTTTCGCCGGGCTGCTTCTGGTACTTAACCGCACGGCGCTCGGCCTGCAGATGCGGGCGGTGACGCAAAATCGGAAGATGGCATCGGCCATGGGCATCCGCACGCCGTGGGTCGACGCGATGACCTTCGCGCTCGGCTCGGGCGTCGCCGGGATCGCCGGCGTCGCGCTCAGCCAGATCGACAACGTCTCGCCCAGTCTCGGCCAGGGCTACATCATCGACAGTTTCATGGTCGTCGTCTTCGGCGGGGTCGGCAATCTGTGGGGCACGCTGGTCGGCGCGATGAGCCTCGGCATCCTCAACAAGTTCCTCGAACCCTATGCCGGCGCGGTGCTCGGCAAGATCGTCGTCCTGGTGCTGATCATCCTGTTCATCCAGAAGCGGCCGCGCGGCCTGTTCGCCCAAAAGGGAAGGTTCGTCGACGCATGATCCTCGCGCGCTTTCTCGGCCCACGGGTCTTCATCCTCGTCGCGGCGCTTCTGGCCGCCGCCGTGCTCGTGCCGGCGGCGAGCCTGTGGCTGCCGGCGAGCCATCCGCTGCATGTGCCGCCCTATCTGGTGCCGCTGTTCGGCAAATATGTCTGCTACGCGCTTTTGGCGCTCGCCCTCGATCTGGTCTGGGGCTATGTCGGCATCCTGTCGCTCGGCCACGGCGCGTTCTTCGCCCTCGGCGGTTACGCCATGGGTATGTATCTGATGCGCCAGATCGGCCCGCGCGGCGTCTATGGCGATCCGGTGCTTCCCGATTTCATGGTTTTTCTCAACTGGCAGGAACTGCCCTGGTACTGGACCGGCTTCGACCAGTTCTGGTTCGCGGCGATCATGATCGTCGTCGCACCCGGCCTGCTCGCTTTCGTGTTCGGCTATTTCGCCTTCCGCAGCCGCGTCACCGGCGTCTATCTCTCGATCATCACCCAGGCGATGACCTATGCGTTGCTGCTCGCCTTTTTCCGCAACGACATGGGGTTCGGCGGCAATAACGGCCTGACCGACTTCAAGGAACTGCTCGGCTTTCCGCTGCAGGCCGCCTCGACCCGCGCCGGACTGTTCGCGGCGAGCTGCGTCGCGCTGGCGCTCGGTGTCCTCCTCGTCGGCTGGATCACCCGCTCGCAGCTCGGCAAGCTGATGGTCGCGGTCCGCGACGCGGAAAGCCGCACCCGCTTCATCGGCTGGCGGCCGGAGCATGTGAAGCTGTTCGCCTTTACCGTCTCGGCGGTGATGGCCGGCATTGCCGGGGCGCTCTACGTGCCGCAGGTCGGCATCATCAATCCGGGCGAATTCGCGCCGGTCAATTCCATCGAGATCGTCGTCTGGGCGGCCGTCGGCGGACGCGGCACGCTGCTCGGCCCGGTCATTGGCGCGCTGCTGGTCAATTTCGGCAAGAGCACGTTTACCGCCATCGCGCCGGAATCCTGGCTGTTCGTGCTTGGCGGCCTGTTCGTCTTCGTCACGTTGTTTCTGCCGAAAGGCATCGTCGGCACCTTCGATCAGGGATGGCGCGCCTTGCGCGAGCGCCGCGCCTCGGCCGAAGCGGAAAAGGGGGAGGCGGCGCCGGCGGACGACGCGCACGCCGTCCCGAACCCGGCGGAGTAGGGCGATGAGCGACATGACCCCTGCCAGCGACCCGGCCCGGCCATCCCCGCCGGTGGTCTCGCCGCACCCTTACGCGACGCAGCGCGCCGCCCTGCTCGCCGAACAGGCGGCGGGGAGCAAACGCCGGGACACGCTGCTCTATCTCAACGGTGTCACCAAGAGCTTTGACGGCTTCAAGGCGATCAACAACCTCTCGCTGGTGGTGTCGAAGGGCGAGATGCGGGCGATCATCGGGCCGAACGGTGCCGGCAAGACGACGATGATGGATATCGTTACCGGCAAGACCCGGCCGGACGAGGGCGAGGTCTATTTCGCCGGCGATGTCGATCTGACCCAGGAGGACGAGGCGGCAATCGCCAACATGGGGATCGGCCGCAAGTTCCAGAAGCCGACGGTCTTCGAGGGTCATTCGGTCGAGGACAATATCCGCCTGTCGCTCGCCGGCTCGCGCTCGATTTTCAAGGCGCTGCTCCATCGCAAGGACGCCGCCGAGCAGGCAAAGATCGACGCGATTCTGGAAACCACACGCCTCGGTGAGAAACGGCTAACGCCGGCCGCCGACCTCAGCCACGGGCAGAAGCAATGGCTGGAGATCGGCATGCTGCTTGCCCAGGACCCGGAGCTTCTTCTGGTCGATGAACCGGTGGCCGGCATGACCGACGCCGAGACCGAGGAGACCGCCCGGCTGCTCAAGGAGATCGCCCGGACGCGTTCGGTCGTCGTCGTCGAGCACGACATGCATTTCGTCCGGGCGCTGGGGGTCAAGGTCACCTGCCTGCACGAGGGCTCGGTGCTGTCGGAAGGCTCGCTTGATCATGTCTCCGCTGACCCGCGCGTGGTCGAGGTGTATCTGGGGAGATGAGGTGCGTGCCATGCTGACCGTTTCGAATGTCGACCTCTATTACGGTGCCGCTCAGGCGTTGCGCGGTGTCTCGCTCACCGCGAAGCCCGGTGCGATCACCTGCGTTCTCGGCCGCAACGGCGTCGGCAAGACCAGCTTGTTGCGCGCCATCGTCGGCCAGCAGCCGATCCGCGCCGGCGCGATCGCCCTCGATGGCGACGATCTCGGCCGCTCCGCTTCCTACGCCCGCGCGCGAAAAGGAATTGGTTTCGTGCCGCAGGGCCGCGAGATCTTCCCGTTGCTGACGGTGAAGGAAAATCTTCAAACCGGCTTCGCGCCGCTGGCATCCGCCGACCGGTCGATCCCCGAGCATGTGTTCGAGCTGTTCCCGGTTCTCGCCGACATGCTCGGTCGGCGCGGCGGCGACCTGTCCGGCGGCCAGCAGCAGCAACTCGCGATCGGCCGCGCGCTGGTAACAAGGCCGCGTCTCTTGGTGCTCGACGAGCCGACCGAGGGCATCCAGCCGTCGATCATCAAGGATATCGGCCGGGCGATCCGCTATCTGCGCGACCAGTCCGGCCTCGCGATCCTGCTGGTCGAGCAATATCTCGATTTCTGCCGCGAGCTTGCCGACCAGGTCTACATCATGGATCGCGGCGAGATCGTCTTCGACGGCCCCGCCGAGGGCCTCGACGATCCCGATGTGCGCAGGCACCTGACGGTTTGAACTGGCGGAAGTCGCAAGGATGCGGCAAGCACGGGAGATGCAGACCCACCTCCCTCCACCGCCTGTGAATCGGCCGTCCGACGAGCCGTCGCTTCCGGCCGACGCCGGGCGAGTCGTTCCGCTGCAGCGCGCGGCGGGTTCGGCGACGGCGGAATTCCAGCTCGTCGCGGGCCGCACGCGTTTGAAGCGCTTGCACCAGTCCGGATGCCTGAAACTGCGGTTTCCCCGCCTGCCGCGGCCAGAGGCCGAGGCGATCCTGATCAACACGTCTGGCGGGCTGACCGGCGGTGATCGCATCGACCAGACCTTTGCCGTTTCGGATGGCGCCAGCCTGACGGTGGCGACCCAGGCCTGTGAGCGCGTTTACCGGGCGGCGGAAGGCCATGCCGCCGTCGCGACGCGCATCGCCCTCGGGCCCGAGGCGGGTTTTCATTGGCTGCCGCAGGAAACGATCCTCTATGACGGCGGCGCGGTCCGGCGCGCGTTGGATCTTGAGGCGGCCGAATCCTCCCGCTTCCTGTTATGTGAAAGCGTGATCCTCGGACGCGAGCGCATGGGCGAGACTGTCGAGGCCGGTCTGTTCCGCGACCGCTGGCGCGTGCGCGTCGGCGGCCGGCTGGTCTTCGCCGACGATCTGCGGCTCGACGGTGCGATCGCCGAGCGGGCGGCGCGGGCCGCCAGCCTTGCCGGCAACCGGGCCTTCGCCACCTTGGTCGCGCAGGGGGCCGGCGTCGAACGCGGTCTTAACGACATTCGTGCGATTATCGGGGAGGCAGGGGGCGCGAGCCTTGTCGGCGGCTTGCTCGTCGCCCGCATCATGGCGCCTTCGGGTTTTCTGTTGCGCAAGCGGCTGGTTCCGCTGCTGTCGGCTCTGGCGAACGGGCCGCTGCCGCTTGTATGGTCGCTCTGACGAACCGGCGAAGGATGGACGGATGCAACTGACCCCGCGCGAAAAGGACAAGCTGCTCATCTCCATGGCCGCCATCGTGGCGCGGAAGCGGCTGGAGCGGGGCGTCAAGCTGAACCATCCGGAGGCGATCGCGCTGATCAGCGACTTCGTCGTCGAGGGCGCGCGCGACGGTCGCTCGGTGGCGGATCTGATGGAGGCGGGGGCGCATGTGATCACCCGCGATCAGGTGATGGAAGGCATTGCCGAGATGATCCACGACGTGCAGGTCGAGGCGACGTTCCCGGACGGCACCAAGCTGGTGACGGTCCACGAGCCGATCCGCTGAGGATCGGCGCCGAGGGCGGTCGAACGCCCAGCC
>DRFF01000129.1 GCA_011050685.1 Aurantimonas coralicida | reverse complement strand
TTTGGATCGTCAGCTTCATGGGCTACGATCTGGGCTACATCGACCTCGAACAGAGATCCTTGCAAACCATCGACAACCCGTTCGGCACGAGGTTGTCACCCATGTCTTAGGTACGCTCTGTTACCTATGTGTCCGGGTCGGACAAAGTGGGAAATGGTGCGCCCGAAAGGATTCGAACCTCTGACCCCCAGATTCGTAGTAAGGGTGTCCGGTCTTTCGGCGCACCGCTATCGTTCGATAATCGATCTTCCGTTTGACATAAACACCTGATTTCTATATTATATTCGTACAATGTCGGGATTTTGCGTAGCCGGCCTCGCAGACTTTCACAGCAAAGTTCCGCAGACTAATCGCAGACTAATTCTCGGTGCGGTCATGACAGAGCGGTCGATGCTGATCACGGACAAGGCGCTGGCCAAGCTGCCCTACGCCTCTTCCGGTCAATACAAAGTCAACGATACGGAGCTGAAGGGCTTTGTTCTTGTGGTTGGAAAACGCACAAAGACCTTTGCCGCCCAAGGAGCCTTTTGGCGCGATGGGATGAGGGAGTTCGCCGCCCGAAAGAAGATTGGTGAAGCAGGCGAAATCACCTCCCGAGACGCCCGCAGCAAGGCAAAGGAAATTCTGGCCAAGATCGCGCGTGGCGAACGCCCCGATGATGAGCGTTCAGTTAAGCGTGGCGCTATCGCGTTGCGAACCGCCTGGGAGCGCTATCGCGACGGACACATGATTCGTAAGGGCCGGAGCGCCGGGACGATCGAGAACTATCGCGACCACATGGAACGGCTGTTCAAGGACTGGCTGGACAAGCCGTTGGCTCGCCTCGGACGCCAACCAAATCTTGTCGCCGAACGGCACGAGAAGATCACGAAGGAACATGGCGCTTACATCGCCAACGGCGCGATGCGGAGCCTTCGGGCCGTCTATAATCACGCCTGCAAGACCAATCTCGATCTTCCGAAGGTGAACCCGGTGACGGCGGTCGACTGGAACGCCGAGCGCCGCCGCGACACCGGTATGGGCGCGGGTCCGTTGGCCGGGTGGTTTGTCGAACTCTCCAAGCTCGAAAACGCCGTCCGGCGGGAGTTTCACCTGCTGACCTTGTTGAGCGGGTCCCGTCCGACCGCTTTGAAGAGCATCAGGATTGATCATATCGACTTGCGGCGCCGGCTCCTTCACATCCCGAAGCCCAAGGGTGGTGAAGAGAGAGCGTTCGACATCCCACTGTCACGGCCGATGATCCGTTGCGTGATCCGCGTACTGCGCGCGGGTCGGGTTGCCTACCCAGACCAGGCGGACTTCTGGCTTTTCCCGGCCGACAGCAAGTCAGGCCACCTGGTCGAACACAAGGAGGACCGCGACGATCTTTCCAAGTGGGGCAACGAGCTCCGCCAGACGTATCGGACGCTCGCGCAGGCTGCCGGCATACCGCAGCTCGACATTCATCTCCTCATGAACCACTCGTTGCCAGGAGTGAACGCCGGGTACATTACGCGTGATGGATTGCTTGGCGACCACCTGCGAAAGCAACAAGCACGAATTTCGCGAGTCATTCTCGATGCCGCGGGCAACGGGGCAGAAATCGCTTGGTTGCGCCGGTCGAGACAAGAAGATGCGGTCGCTCCGGAGGCGCCCAAAGCTGCTGCCTGAACCGTCCCACGGAACCTCTGAATGGTAACAGCGATTAACATCAATCCCCAGACGAGCCCGTCTCTCCTCAATTCGACGCCGAAATCTGCGCCGAATGTTCTGACGAGGGACAATCGCAGGCATCTCGGCGCTAGGGGACGGAATCGAACTTATAGTCTATCAATTTGATTTTATTGATAAATATTGCAGTGCGGATAACGCCAGATACCCGCAAAATTACCCAATCCGAAATCATACCGGCGGTTCGATTCCGTTTTCCACAGGAAATTGGATTGCATGATACAGCCCGTGCTATCGTCCCGCCACCTCGCGCATCCGGCCTTATCGAATGTCATCGCCTTCTCGCCTCGGCCTCCACGATACGGGATCTTCGATCCAGCGATCGATGTGGGATTCTCGCCACCCGGCACCGTTGATGCTGATCCTGATTTGGGCCGGGAAGGTGCCCTCGGCGATCTTTCGATAGATGGTGGACCGGGACAGGCCCGTCCGGGAGAGGACGGTGTTGAGGCGGACGATACGGTCTGGCGCGGGCATGGATGCGATGCCTCCGGCTGGCGGTTTCTGACGGCTCTTTGTCCAGTCAGGACAGGCCCTTGCCGGGGCGCAAGAGGGTTCGGGGAATCGTCGCGGCGCCGGATGGAAACGGCGGCACATAGGACGGTTCTCATATCCCGATCCCCCTTCCTCTGCCGAGGTCGAGACCGTGAGAGAGGGCGAGGGCCGCGCCGAGTCGGCGGCCAGCCTCCATGTCGATGCCTAGCGCGGCCTTGCGGTTGGCGAGCAGGGATTCCATCTGCGGATCGCGTTCCAGGCTCTTCGCCATGTCGCCCATTGCCGACCGGGTGGCTTTGTAGCCGGACATATCGCCCGCCTGGTATTGATCCTGGCTGGCGCGGTCGAGCTTCTGCCAGCGCTCCACGAAGCGGTCGGCGCGGCGGCTGGGATCGGTGCGGATTTCGGTTTCAAGCTGGAGCGCCCGGATGGCGCGGTTGACCTTGCCTGCACCTGCCTCTCGAGCGAGGCCGGGCTCTTTCACGTAGGCGGCTTCGGCATCCCGCCAGCCGTGGGGACGTACTTTCTCGAAGGCTTTGCGGGCGTCGGAAAGTTTCCGCAGCTGGTCCGGGCTTTGCTTGCCGCCCGCATCTTGGGCGCCGAATATCGCGTCCACCGCGCGGGCATGGCGGATGAGGGCATCGGTGCGGGCCTTGCGCAGCGCCGCCTCCGGGTCTGCCGCCACGGCTCTTTCCGGCGCATCCGGCGTTCGCCCGACCTTTGCCGCAGCGCTTTCCCGTACCGGCCCCTGCGCTTCGCCAGCGCCCGGCGTCAGTGCTGCCCGTTCCGGCCCCTGTCCGCCATCGGCGGGCAGGCGCAACCCGTCGAACATGCCGCGCACCTTTTCCGGCACGACCTTACGCACGATCTCCGCGACACGGGCGCGGAAGGTGATGCCGCGCCGTTCGGCGTAATTCCGCGCCGGGTCGATCTGCTCGTAGTCGGATGCCATGTCCTTGGCCCGGTCGCGCGACAGGGTGCGAGCAAGCCGGTCCTGACCGGCGAAGTCGTTGTGGCCATAATGCAGGTCCATGCCGTCGCGATGCCGGGACAGGGCGACATAGCTGCCGTGGGCGTCCATCCCCGGTGTTGCCAGCACATGCGTTTGATCCACCGTCATGCCCTGCGCCTTGTGGATCGTCGCCGCATAGCCGTGGTCGATGCGGTCGTAGTCCTTCAGGTCGAATGAGATACTGCGTCCGTCGTCAGCGTGCACGATCATGTTCCGGGGGCTGACCTCAACGATGGAGCCGAGCGTACCGTTCTTCACGCCCCCATTCTCGCCCCCAAGGCCGCGCTCGTTTTGCAGGAACATGACGCGGTCTCCACTGGCGAAGCTGCGCGCGCCACGTTCGACGGCGACGCGCACATCCTCACCCAGATCGCCCGCGTCCCGCATTCGCTCCCGCGCACCTTCATTGAGGGCGCGCACCTCGGCATTGGTATGGGTGAGGATGATCCGGCTGCGATCCGGTTCGGCCTGCCGGTCGCGGTCCCAGCGGTCGATCAGATCAT
>DRFF01000128.1 GCA_011050685.1 Aurantimonas coralicida | reverse complement strand
TTGGATCGTCAGCTTCATGGGCTACGATCTGGGCTACATCGACCTCGAACAGAGATCCTTGCAAACCATCGACAACCCGTTCGGCACGAGGTTGTCACCCATGTCTTAGGTACGCTCTGTTACCTATGTGTCCGGGTCGGACAATAGGAAAATTGGAGCGGGCGATGGGATTCGAACCCACGACCCCAACCTTGGCAAGGTTGTGCTCTACCACTGAGCTACGCCCGCCCGCTCCGCGCGGCACCTGGGTGCCGCGGACGGGCGGTATATGGCGGAAAGCTCGGGTGATTGCAACAGGGAAATCACGTGCTGAGCCTGATCGCGCGCGGTCGCACGGCGGGCTTGAAACAGATGCGCTCACCGCTCATGCCGCGTGGTCGGCATCGTGGTCGGCTCAGCGGCTTGGCGCGCGATATCACGGTCAGCAGTGAGAGCCACTCGTTGCCTGTAGATCGCGGCTCTGCCACGCCGGTCCAAAGGCGATCGGGCAGTATCGGGAAATCCGCGCAGCGCCACGGCCGGCCCAGCATCCGGCGGAACTGGGCCCGCGCGGGGATCAGGCACCGGTCGCCGCCGCTATCTCAGCTTGAACAGCGGCACCAGGGGCTCGCAACGCAGATACTGCCGGATGGCGCGCTCTTCGACCGCGGTCTTCAGCAGCGGGAAGATGTCGTCATAAGCGGCCAGCAACCGGTCGATCTCGTCATCGCTATGGGCGAAGCTGACATTGTGCGTTCCCACGGAGATGAAGCCGCGCTCGAGGATCTCCTGCATCCACAGCGTCTTGATCTCGAAGGAGCTGACGCCGTTGCAGTCGCTCATGGTCAGGAACGACCAGGTCGGATGCCCGGCAAAGCCGAGAAAATCGGCGCAGCCATGCTTGGCGATCAACGCCTTCGTGCCGGCTTCGACGCGCTCGCCAAGCTGATGCAGCCGAGCGATGACATTGTCCGTCCGCAGCTTGGTCAAGGCCGCCTTGGCCGCTGCCAGGGACATAGCCTCGCCGCCCATGGTGAAGGAGAAAAAGACGTCCTCGAACTCACGCATCACATCCGCCCGGCCGACGACGGCCGAGAGCGGAAAGCCGTTGGCGAGCCCCTTGCCGAAACAGGACAGATCCGGCGTCACGCCGAACAGTTCCTGGGCACCGCCTTCGGAATAACGGAAGCCGGTGATGGTTTCGTCGAAGACCACCAGCGCGCCGTGGGCGTGGGCGCGATCGATCAGCCCTTGCAGGAAGCCGTCGGCCGGAAACGTCGTGTTCATCGGTTCGAGGATGACGGCAGCGAACTCGCCGGGGTGAGCCGAAAACAGTGCGTCGAGTGCGGCCAGGTCGTTGAACGGGAAGGCATGGGTCAGATCGCGCGTGGCCTTCGGAACGCCCTTGTTGCGCGCCGTCGAGCCGATGTACCAGTCCTGCCAGCCATGATAGCCGCAGACGGCGACGCGGTCGCGCCCGGTGAAGGCGCGCGCCGCGCGAATCGCGCCCGAGGTCGCGTCCGAACCGTTCTTGCCGAAGCGTACCATGTCGGCAGAGGGAACCATCTCGATGATCAGTCGGGCGACCTCTGCCTCGAGCGGATGCGCGAGCGGGAAGGTGATGCCGTCCTGCAGTTGGTCTGCGACGGCCGCGTTGACGTCCGGATCGGCATGGCCGAGCGTCACCGAAGCCAGGCCGTTGTTGAAGTCGACATAGGCGTTGCCGTCGACGTCCCAGACGGTCGACCCCTTGCCGCGCTGGATGAAGAAGGGCGATACGCCGCGCGGGTATTGCGTCAGGCTCTTGGAGAAGGTCTGCGACGCGAGCGGGATGACTTCGAGGGCCGCCTCCAGCATGTCTTCAGAACGAGAATAGCGGAGGCTGTGAGGGTGAGTCTGGTCCATCTAAAATTCCAAAATGAGCGTGTGCCGTTACGCGAAGGCTAGAGCCAGGCCACCGTATGCCCGGCTTTTTCGGCCGCGCGCGCCGAGGGGACGTTGTCGCGGGCGATCCGAGCCAGCTTGGGTCCAAACATCTGCCGTGCCAAGATGAGCATTTTCAGGGCAATGCCCTTACCTCGGAAATCGGGAGCCACCGTGTAGCTGATCTCGTCGCCATCTATACGAAACGTGCCGACGCAGTGTCCTTCGATTTCGGCGATATGAAGCAGGGGATCGGCGCGCCCGAGTCTTCGTTCCAGCCATGAACGATGGGTATCCCAGTCCACGGTATCGGAATTGATGGACATTCGACGTGTGAGTGGATCGTTCCGCCAGCTGAAAAGCAAGCGGGCATCTTCCATTGTCGCTAACCTTATCATCATGGGGTTTGATATCCCTGATTGCGGGGGATGGCAGAATTTCCTCCGGCAACCGCCGCATTTTCCTCCAGGAAGCGCAAAATCGCGTCCGTTCCAAACACCGGATTGCCCGGATAAAGTGCCTCGTAGACGGCCGATACCATCGCGAAGTCGGACGGCTCGTCGACCGTCCAGCGCAGCGCCGACAGATCCTCACCATTCTCGAAATTGCCGAGACGGAAGCGCTCGGGCTGGCGATGCAGGAACGGCATCACATGCTCTCGGTCGACCGGTGAGGTCGCCTCGCGCCATGCGGTCGCCAGCGCCGCGAACGTCGCCACCTCGACATCGAGGCCGTCCGGAAAGGTCGGCTTGATGGTGTTGGAGGCGTAGTCGTAATCGCCCTCGACGGCGTAGCGGACGACGGCGTCGACGACCGTCCAGTCGGCCAGCGGACAATCGCCGGTCAGCCGGACGACGTGGCTTGGCTGGTAGGGCTTTGCGGCTTGGTAGAAACGATCCAGAACATCATCGAGGCTGCCGCGATAGACCGGCACGCCGCATTCGGCGCCAACCGTTGCGACCGCATCGTCCGCGTCATGGTCGCTGGTTGCCAGAACCAGCGTCTCAAACGACGTACAGCGGCCGATCCGCTCGATCTGGCGGGCGAGCATCGGCTTGCCGAGGATGGGCTTGATCACCTTTCCGGGCAGCCGCCGGGAGGAGGCGCGTGCCTGAATAATAGCGATGATCATGCCAGATCCTCCGGCAACGCTCCAAGTTCGATCAGGTCGCAGGGTTCGCCATCGAGCATGTAGTGAAGGCGACGCCGCCCTTCCTCCTTGTAGCCCAGCTTCAGGAAGGCACGGCGCGATCCTTCGTTCGGCGCATACATTCCGGCCGCCAGCTTGCGCACACCGAGATGCGCGAAAGCGTGGCGGCTGACCGCGGCGATCGCCTCGGCCGCGAACCCCTTGCCCCAGCAGTCGCGCTCGCCGATCAAAAGGCTGACGTCGGCGACACCGTGGTGGGCCCGAATGGGGCCGACCTTGATATTGCCGATATGCCGCCGGTTCTCGTTGAGGAAAATTCCGTACAGAAATTCATCGGAACGCGCGTTCACCGCGGCGACGAATGCCCGCACGCTGGCTTCGGTCTGTTCCCGCCAGCGGGTTTCCAGAAAGCGGGCCACCTGCGGATCGTTCAGCCAGCCGACATAAGTGTCGCCAACATCGTCGACCGCGAGTTCGCGCAAATGCAGACGCTCGGAGGATATGACCGCCATCTCACACCTTCTTGAAGTTCAGGCCGTGATTGCTGAGGAAGGCCTTGGCGCGGATCGGATTGCTGTCGGAGAAGTTGAACAGGCTGCCGCAGGCCAGCGCGCTGACGTCGGTCGCGAGAAAGGCGTCCTTCATCTGCTCGTAATTGCCGGAGCCGCCCGCCGCGATCACCGGCGCCGTCGACACCGCCATGACGCGCTGGGTCAGCGCGATGTCGAATCCCTTCATCATCCCGTCGCGGTCAATCGACTGGATCATGACCTCGCCGGCGCCCGCCGCGATAATGTGCTCGACGTGCTCCTCCAGCCCGACATGCTGGGCGCGCCGGCCGCAGTCGCTGTAGAGCACGTAGTCGCCGCGCTCCTCGTCGAAGCGCACGTCGACACAGACCACCACCGCCTGGGCGCCGAAGGTGTCGGCGGTCTTGGTGATGACCGACGAGTCGCCATAGGCGATGGAATTGACGACGATCTTGTCCGCCCCGTTCAGTATCAAAAAGGCCGCTTCCTCGGCCGTGGTGATGCCGCCGCCCATGGCCATCGGCATGAAGCAGACCGTCGAGACCTCCTTGATCAGCTTCTGCAGGTCGGCGACCGAACGGCGGTCGCGCGAGATATTGAGAAAAATCAGCTCGTCGGCATATTGCGAGTTGTAGACGGCCGAGCTCTTCACCGGATCGCCGACGTCGCGCCAGCGGTCGAATTGCACCGTCTTGACCAGGCGGCCGTCGACGAGCAGTTGGACCGGGATGATTCTCTTCTTCAGCACTGGCCGTCCCAATAGCAGAAATTCTCGAGCAGCTTCAGCCCGTTGGCCTGGCTTTTCTCGGGGTGGAACTGAAAGCCGACGACGTTGTCCCGGCCGACGATGGACACGAAGTCGGTGCCGTAATTCGTCGCCCCGATCCAGTCCGTGTCGTTCTCGCAGTGCATGGCGTAGGAGTGGACGAAATAGAAGTCGCGCCCCTGCTTGATGCCGTCGGTGACGGGGTGGGAGCGGCGCAGGTCGACCGTGCTCCACCCGACATGGGGGAGCGGCATGCCGGGGCCGCCCGGCAGCCGGCTGACGGTGCCCTCGACGAAGCCGATCCCGTTTGTATCGCCGCTTTCGGTGCTTCTGGTGGCCAGGAGTTGCATGCCGACGCAGATGCCGAGCGTCGGTCGCCCGGTCGACGCGAAGGCGCGGATCTTGTCCGGCAAGCCCTTCGACTCCAGATGCGCCATCACCGCCTTGAAGTTGCCGACGCCTGGCACGATGAGATGGGTCAGGTCGTCGAAATCGGAACTCTCGTCGACCATCAGCGGGTCGAAGCCGAGTTCGTACAATGCGTTCCAGGCGGACTGAAAATTGCCGATGGGCATCCGCAGGAGGCCGATGTTTTCCATGATTCTTCCCGCGCTTTCAAAAAGCGCTGTCGCTTGGGACCGACCGGATGCTGCCGCTGCAGATCGTTTCTATAGATCGGCAGGACAGTCTCGGCAATCCCGCGACCGCCGGCAACGCCCGGTTGATCGACGGCCGCTTGTCGTCTCGCGGCCGGAAGGACGCGACCAAATTTACTCCGCTTCCAGTGCGGCGACGATCCGCTCGACGCCGCGCCCGTCGGTGATCTTGGCGGCGGCGGAACCCATCGCCGTCAGGCGGTCACGGTCGCCCTCAAGCCGCCGTACCGCTTTCTCCACATCCGCCGCCGTGACGCCTGGGATACCGCCGAGCAGCTCGGCCGCGCCGGCGGCGACGAGGGAGGCGGCATTGCCGGCCTGGTTGTCGGCGAGTTGCAGGAGCAGGGCCGGCTTGCCGAGACAGCAACGTTCATAGCTGGCGCTGCCGGGTGCGCCGATCACCAGATCGGCCTCGGCGGTCAAGGCGGCCATGGTGGCGGCGTCGGCGTCCGTGACCAGACGCCAGAAGGGTGCGCCGCCGCGCAAGAGATCGGCCACCGTCGCGGCGTGTGGCGCGCTGGCGCCGAGCACGACCACGACGTCGATCATCCCGGCCAGCGGCAAAAGGCCCGCGAGCGTTATTCCGGTCGCGTTGGGCGCATCGGTCATGCCGAAGGTTACCAGGGCGGCGAGCCGATCGCCGCCGGCTTTCAAAGGCCCGGATGCGCGGCGTCGGCGAAAGGGCCCGCGAAGCATGGCGTAGGAGCTACCGCACATCAGCTTCGCGCCCGACGGAACCAGGCCGGCATAGTCCTCGGCACGGCGTCCGTGTGTCGTGTCGACGAGATGGGTGCAATGGTGACGGCGATTGGGAAAATCGTCGATCACGAGGATCCGACGCGCCCATCCGCCGGCCGCCTGCTCGAATGCTTCGCCGAGTCCATAATGATCGACGACCAAAAGATCGATGCCCTCGGGCCATTCCGCCCGGAGGCGCGCGCTGTCGGAGGAATCACACCGCAATCCCGTCAGGCTGGCCGGAAAGGCATCGCCGAGTTCGCGCACGGTTCGCGGCGTCGCGTCGGACACTGCGAAGCGAACGGCCCAGCCCGCTTCCCGCAGCGCCGCGGCGAGCGCCATGCAGCGGACCACATGCCCGCCGCCGATCGTCTGCGACGCATCGCACCGGAAAACGGCCGTTCCCGTCATTCCGCAAATCCCGGCAGATACATCCCGGCTGTCTCCTCGTCCCAGCTCCGGCCGCCGCTCATGCGGCAACCTCGGTCACGCTCATATTCGATTCGCCGCGCATGAGAAGGTCGTAATCACGGATGTTGAGATGGACGTTCACGCCGGCGAGGGAGCTGGCGAGTCGGATGTCATAGGTGACGGCGCTCGCCGTCGCCGGCTGATCGACGAATTCGATCGCCGCCTGGTGGGTGATGAGGCGCGAGTTCGACGGCGTATCCGCAAGCATCTGGTGCTGCATGAACACGCCGGGCCCTGATGGCCAGACCTTCACGCCGTCCCGATAGACGCCGACGCGCGGGGCGGCGGACCAGAAATTGGCGCCGAGGACGAGGCTTGCGCGGACGACCATCGTCGAATCGGCGGCGAGCGGTGTGATGCTGATCGCAAGGCCGGTGGCTTGCGGCGTATCGAGAGTCGTCGTGAATCCGGTCGTCAGACGACCGGAGACGACCTGCAGCATCTGGCCCGGCGCCTGGACGCCTTGCGGAAAGGCCGCGCGGCCCGTCGTTCGATCGAGCGTCATCGCCTCCCGCCAGATGGCGCCGTCCGGGCTGACCTTGACGGAGAAATCGTCGCCGCCGGCCAGGCCGAACTCTGCGCGGCCGGAAAATCCGGTCTGAAAGATCAGGCTCGCGGTCTCGGCCATGGCGGCCTTGTTGAGCACCATCCGGTGATCGCTCCCGTCATGGGTGAACAGGCTTCCGGACGATGCGACGGCAAGACGGTTGGCCGCGTCGGTCGAGGTATTGATGCTCACCGTCTCGGGAGACAGATCACCAGTGGCGAGCGCGCCAAGCGGCGCCCATTCTGCCTGATCATAGACATACAGCAGCGCGGAGTCCTTCACCCAGGCCCGCATTCCGTTCGCCGGCGGCAAGAACCGCCAGACGCCCGTGCTATAGATCGCAATATTGCCTGATTCACCTGTCCAAACGCCGGTAGCGGCTGGCGGGACAACGAAGCGGGTCCCCTCGGCGGGCGCGACGGGAGCATCCAGAACGGTCGCACTTTCCACCATCAGTTGGACGGCAATGTCCAGAATGTCGATTGCTTCATTGTGCGTCACATGTTTTTGTGCCTGAGCCGGCATGACGTAGGGGAGGCTTAGGTTTGGCGACAGTTCCATGAGATAATCTCCGGTTGGCGTCGAGAACGCAATTTTACAGCCGGAATAGGTCGCGGGGAAAAGTTTTCCAGCAGCCGGATATCCGAGGGACCGAGATAATTTTAAAAAAGAGGATATCCTTATCGTGACTGATATATTTATTGGTGGATTTCAAGATAATGCCTAATAATATGAGAATATTTTCATATTTGTTGGCTTTTATAGTATAATCGCCAATATTATTCATTGCAGTCATTAGAAATTATACGGGATACGGCACCTGGTCATCTTTGTCATTAACGACGGAGGTATACTTGTTCGCTTGGTATTTTTCGTTTTATCTCGGTATGGCAGCGCCCGTTGGCTCCTTGAGCCGAAGCTCACCGTTAGGTGCCCCGGAAAAATGGGTGGGCACACTGTCCCTTAGAGTCCGTCCGGAAAGTCATGATGCCCGTGCAAGACGTCGAACGAGGATCATGACGGATGCGGCGTAAAGGAAGGCAGTTGACGATGCGATGGTCGCCTCGGGGTCCTTCCAGAGGCGGCGGTTTCTGCTGATCCATGCGA
>DRFF01000127.1 GCA_011050685.1 Aurantimonas coralicida | reverse complement strand
TGCGAGCCGCGGCCTGATTCCCAGCGGCGGACTTCGTAGCCGCTGCGTTTCTCGCCGCGTTTCAGGAACGGGTAATTGGGAAAGCTCAGATAGGCGGCCTGCAGATCGGCTTCGCCATTGGCGACCTTGGCCGGAATCAGGCCGGAATTCGCGATCGTCAAAGTGACCCTGTCGATATAGGGAAGTTGCCGGCCCCTCAGGTCCACCCGGTGGAAATAGGGATTGCGCTCGAATGTCAGCCGCTCGGCCGGCGGCTTCGTCGCGAGCACCCAAGGCTGCAGTGTCGGCAAATCCGGATTGTCGTTGCGGTGGCCGCGGTCCTTCTTGAAATGCAGCGCGGCCCAGTTGCGCTGGCCGGCGGCCTCAATCTTGGCTTTCAGCTTTTCCTGGTCGGCGTATTTCTCGTGGTACTTCTTGAGGTAATGGGCGGGCCTGAAGATCTCGAAGGGGAGAGCCGCGGCGAGTGAGGCGAGGAAGTTCGGATTAGGCCCTGTCCAAGCGTAGCGCACCTCGTAGGGGCCGGGAAAGGTGACCTCCGGTTCCTCGCCATCGACCAGCAGCTCGGCGGGAACGCCGAACTTGGCGATGTCCGGGTTCTTCGCCATGTCCTCCCAGAAATAGCGGAAGTCCTCGGAGGTGAACGGCGCGCCATCGGACCATTTCATGCTGGGCCGCAGCCGGAAGGTGAAGATGCGGCCTTCTTCGACGGCGTAGCTCTCGGCGATATCCGGCACGATGTCGTAGTTCTCGTCGTAGCCGACGAGACGTGCGTAACCGAAGACCGGGAGGATTCGCGTATCCTTTGCGCTGGCGCCGAGCATCCGCAGCGTACCGCCGGGGCGATCGGCCGGGCAGGCGTTGTCTACCGGCAGGATGAACGGGGTCTGCGGCAGACGCTCGGTCATCGGCGGCAACGCGCCGTCCGCAACCTTGGCGGCGAGCGAGGCCGGTTCCGCGGTGAAGGTCTGGGCGTTGATATGGTTGGCAAAGCCGGCCGTTATGCCGATCGACAGGGCCAAGACTGCTGCGAAGACGCTCCGCGAGCCAATCCCTCGTCGCGCTGTCGTTCGGTCCATCGATGCGTCCTCATGGCGTCGTGACTGTCAGTAAGGTTCGACCGCCGAAGTTTTGTCAAATGACGGTTTGACCGCCGGCCGCCGCGAGACGCTTCGCCTTGCAGGCTGGCGGTTTGTCGCCTAGATGCCGCGATGCACCTCTCGCGAGCGATGTCGCCGCCGGCGAACCGGAGAATCAGCGATTCCATGCCTTTGCGTATCGCCACACTCGTCAAAGGCTATCCGCGCCTGTCGGAGACCTTCATCGCTCAGGAAATCGCGGGGCTGGAGGATCGCGGCGTCGAGCAACTCATCGTCTCACTACGCCAGCCCGCCGAGGCGCGGGTTCATCCCGTCCATCGCCGCATCCGCGCCGAGGTTCTTTATCTTCCCGAATATCTCAAGGATGATCCGCCCCGGGTGCGCGCCGGCCGCGACTTCGCCGAGCGTCAGCCGGGCTATGGCTTGGCGCGGCGCCTGTTCGAGGCGGACCTGAAGCGCGACCCGACGGCCAACCGCTATCGCCGCTTCGGCCAGGCCTGCGTCCTCGCCCGCGAGTTGCCCACCGACATCGACTGGCTGCACACCCACTATCTCCATACTCCGGCTTCCGTTGCTCGCTATGCGGCGACGATTCGCGGCCTTGGCTGGTCGTTTTCGGCCCACGCCAAGGACATCTGGACGACGCAGCCGTGGGAGCTGACCGAAAAACTCGCCTCGGCCGCGTTCGGGGTCACCTGCACCAAGGCCAATCTCGACTATCTGCGTTCCCTTGCGGCGAATCCGCGCACGGTCGAACTCGTCTATCATGGCCTCGACCTCTCCGAGATCCGGCCTGTCGATAAGGCTCGCCGGAGAAGCGGCCCGTTTCGCATCGTTTCGGTCGGCCGCACGGTCGAGAAGAAGGGCTATGGCGACCTCATCCGCGCGCTGGCTTGGCTGAGGGACCGGGACTGGAGCTTCGAGCATGTCGGCGGAGGGCCACTGACGGCAAAGCTCCAGGCGCAGGCCGCCAAGGCCGGCATCGGTGAGCGCATCGTCTGGCATGGCAGCCGCGAGCGCGAGCATGTCTATGAGCTGCTGGCGGGCGCCGACCTGTTCGTGCTGCCGTCCCGCATCGCCAAATCCGGCGATCGCGACGGGCTGCCCAACGTCTTGATGGAAGCGCAGGCACACCGTGTACCGGTCATCTCGACGCGGGTCTCGGCGATCCCTGAACTGGTCGAGGACGGGCGGACGGGGTTGCTGGTCGCCGAGCGCGATCCGAAAGAACTCGCCGCCGCGATGGCGCGGTTGATGGACGATCCGCAGCTTGCCGATCGTCTCGGCCAAGCCGGCGAGGCAAAGGTTCGCCGGGAATTCTCACCCGAGCCCGGCATCGACCATGTCGCGCGGCTGCTGACCGAGGCGGCCGAGCGCGCCGCCGCGTGAGCGCCGGCTTGTTTCCGTTTGCCCGCGCGGCGCTCGAAGCGGCCCGCGTCGATGGCCGCATCCTCGAATTCTGGTGGCGCGACGACGATGCCCGCCGGCCGACCGCGCCGCTCGCGCGACTGCTTGCGCTGCGCCGCGCCGCTGGTGTGCCGCTGGCGCTCGCGGTGATCCCCGATGGCGTCGAGGCGGGGCTGGCCGCGGCGCTCGCCGACGAGGATTCGGTGGCCGTCCTGCTGCACGGCTGGTGCCACGCCAATCATGCGCCCGAGGGACAAAAACGCGCTGAGTTCGGCGACCACCGACCGATCGGCGGCATGCTCGACGAAGCGGCGGCGGGTCGCGCGGCACTGGCCGGTCTCTTCCCCGATCACTTCCTGCCGGCGTTCGTGCCGCCCTGGAACCGGATCGGGGAGGGCGTCCGCGCCGGGCTCCCGGGGGCGGGGCTGCCCGGGCTGTCCACCTTCGGCCGCACCGCGTCGGCCGAGCCGCACCGGCTGAACACCCATCTCGACCTGATGAACTGGCGCGAGGCGAGGGGGCTGGCGCCGGCCGAGGCCGACCGACTTCTGACCGCCGAAATCGACCATCGCCTCGATGGCGGCGGCGAGGGCGAGCCGATCGGACTGCTCAGCCATCATCTGCAGCACGACGAGGCGGCCTGGGCATTGCTCGGCGTGCTGCTGGAGGTCCTCGCGCCCCGAGCCGAGCTTGTCTGGCCACCCGTACCGGCGCTTTTTGATCTGGTCCCGGCCGGCGGGATCGGCGAAGCCGACGTTCGGGCGGGCCGCTCCGAGAACAAGTGCTGATGCATGGGCGGTTTATCCGTTTGGCCAGCGTCACCGGGCTCCAGATCGTTATGATCGATCCCTGTTAGTCAGCAGGGAATGCACGCGAAAAACCGGTGCCTGCCTTTCTCGTTTCCGCGCTGGCACGGGGACCGTGCGGGGGCGCTTGATCGCCGCCACGGGCCGGCGGAACTCGCCCGTGAGGCTGTCGGCGGGCGATGAAGTGACGAAGACGGCGCCTTTGCTCTTGTGTCGGCGCCCAAGCCTTTGATAAGAGAGCCGCGCGCTGATGCAGCGCCGACCATGCCTCGGTTCACAAGAATGCGGGCGCGGAAGTGCAACGAGATCAACATTCGTCGCCGCCGTGCCTTCGATAATATACCCCGATCGATTCGGGGTTTCGGCCGGAGAGGTGGCAGAGTGGTCGAATGCACCGCACTCGAAATGCGGCATACGTGCAAGCGTATCGGGGGTTCGAATCCCCCCCTCTCCGCCACAATCCGCATAAGTCATTGACGCGGATAGAGTATTTCAGCCATCGCCGTTGGTAGCCGTAGACCCTGGTACAGAAACCTGGTCCAGACGGTTGATCATGCCCCGTTCGTTAAAGCGCGTCACGCGGCGTGGCGATGTGTTCTACTTCCGCATGGCGGTGCCGGCTCTTGGTAGTGTCCGCGCTGGTGGTGGAAAATCGGACGTCAGAAGGTGTGACGGAGGTGGCCACCGGAATGGCCGGCTAAGGTGGAGTTGCGAGACTTCAACCTGACCGGAGCACCCGATGACCGAGGACAGACTACCGCTA
>DRFF01000126.1 GCA_011050685.1 Aurantimonas coralicida | reverse complement strand
TTCTGGCGCCGCTGGCCGATTTCGCTGGGGTCGGGCGCGAACTGGTCGTCACGGCCTACCAGTCGGCCAATGGGCTGGTGAATTTGATCAATCCGACATTCGCGGTGGTGATCGGGGGCCTGGCCATCGGGCGTGTCCCCTATGAACGCTGGCTTTTGTTCATCTGGCCGCTGCTGTTGGTCCTCGTCCTCTTCATCGCGGCGTCGCTCACCATCACGGCGCTGCTGTAACCTCCAATCTCCAGCCAAGGTAGAACCCATGTCCGATCAACGCTTCGGCGTCCATTCCGAAACCGGAAAACTGCGGCAGGTGATCGTTTGTCGCCCGGGTCTGGCGCATCGTCGCCTCACCCCGTCCAATCGTGAAGCCTTGCTGTTCGACGATGTGTTCTGGGTCAAGCAGGCCCAGAAGGATCACGATGTCTTTTCCGGTGTGATGCGTGAGGACGGCGTCGAAGTGCTGGATGTCAATGTCCTTCTGGCCGAAACGCTCGAATCCGTGGAAGGCCGTGCCTGGGTGCTCGATCAACGGATTACCGCGGATCAGATCGGTGTCGGCATGAGGTCCGAACTGCGGGCCTGGTTGAATGAGTTGCCCGCTGCGAAACTGGCGGAATATCTGCTTGGCGGGCTTTCCGTCACCGATCTTCCGTTTAAGCCGAGCGGCCTTTTCGGCAGCTATCTCGGCCATCACGGCTTCATCCTTCCGCCGCTGCCCAATGCGCTGTTCACCCGGGACAATTCGGCCTGGATCTACGATGGTGTGACGGTCAACCCGATGTATTGGCCGGCACGCCGGCCCGAAACTCTGCTCAACGCCGCGATCTACAAGTTCCATCCGAAATTCTCGGGCAAGGTGACAATTCACTGGGGTGACCCGACGCGGGACCACGGTCTCGCAACGCTTGAAGGCGGTGACGTGATGCCGGTCGGCCAGCGCACCGTCCTCGTGGGTATGGGCGAACGGTCGTCGCCGCAGGGTATCGGTCAGCTCGCCAAAAAACTGTTCGCCGACGGCGTCGTCGATCGCGTGGTGGCATTTCGTATCCCGAAATCGCGTGCCGCGATGCATTTGGACACGATATTCACGCTCTGCGGCGGCGATGTGGTGACGACCTTCAAGGAGGTCGCGGAAGAGCTGGTCTGCTATGATATTCGCCCCGGCGAAGGCAAGGCTCCCCTTTCATTCCGACACGATCCACGCCCGATCTTCGAGATCGTGGCGGAGGTTCTCGGCTACCGGAAGCTTCAGATCGTGCCCACCGGTGGTGACACCGAAGAAGAGCGTGCGCGCGAGCAATGGAACGATGGCAACAACGTATTGGCACTGCGCCCTGGCGTGGTCATCGGCTACGACCGCAACGATGACACCAATGCCGCCCTGAAGGCCGCCGGTATCGAGGTGCTGGCCATCCCGGGAGCAGAGCTTGGACGGGGCCGTGGTGGCGGACATTGCATGAGCTGCCCGACAATCCGCGACGCAGTCTGAACCGAAGAAAAGGACGAGTTGATGTCGTTCAATTTGAAGAACCGCAGCTTTCTGACCCTGCGCGATTTTGATCCGGAGGAAATCGCCTTCCTCTTGAAGCTTGCCGCCGATCTCAAGGCCGCGAAATACGCCGGCTACGAGCAGCCGCGGCTGAAAGGTAAGGAGATCGCGCTGATCTTCGAGAAGGATTCCACGCGCACCCGCGTTGGCTTCGAGGTCGCGGCGCACGATCAGGGTGCAACAGTCACCTATCTCGGTCCGTCGGGCAGCCATCTCGGACACAAGGAGACGGTGAAGGATACCGCGCGGGTGCTCGGTCGGGTCTATGACGCGATCGAATATCGCGGCTTCGGGCAGACGATCGTCGAGGAACTGGCCGCCTTTGCTGGCGTGCCGGTTTACAACGGCCTCACCGACGAGTTCCATCCGACCCAGATTCTGGCCGACCTCCTCACCATGCAGGAACACTTCGGCAAGCCATTGCGCGAGATCGCCTATGTCTTTGTCGGGGATGCGGGCAACAACATGGGCGACAGCCTTCTCATCGGCGGCGCCAAGATGGGTATGGACGTACGGCTATGTGCGCCGAAAGCTTGTTGGCCGGCGGAGGCGATCCGCGACGAAGCCGAAGTGATCGCAGCAGAGACCGGTGCACGCGTGATTGTCACCGACGACATCGATCGGGCCGTCGACGGAGTGGATTTCGTCTACACCGATGTGTGGGTCTCGATGGGAGAACCGGCGGAAAAATGGGCCGAACGCATCGACCTTTTGATGCCCTATCAGGTGAACGCCGACCTGATGAACAAGACCGGCAATCCCCGCGCGAAATTCATGCATTGCCTGCCCGCCTTCCACGACACCGCGACGAGCGTCGGTGCGGACATCGCGGAAAAGTTCGGCATCGATGCGATGGAGGTCACCGACGAAGTGTTCGAGAGCCCGGCCTCGATCGTCTTCGACCAGGCCGAGAACCGGATGCACACGATCAAGGCGGTGCTCGTCGCCACGATTGGTGACTGAGATGCTGGTCGTCGTGGCCTTGGGTGGCAACGCGCTTCTGCGGCGCGGCGAGCCGATGACCGCGGAAGCGCAACGCGAGAACGTCAAACGTGCTGCCGCCTCGCTAGCTGAGATCGTTCGTGCGGGCCATCGTCTCGTTGTCACCCATGGCAACGGGCCGCAGGTCGGCCTCCTCGCGCTTCAGGGCGCGGCCTACAAGCCGGACGAAGCCTACCCGCTAGACGTGCTGGGCGCCGAGACGGGGGGCATGATCGGCTATCTGATCGAGCAGGAGCTGGAGAATGCGCTCGATCACGCGGTGCCCGTCGTGACGCTGTTGACGCAGATTGTCGTCGATCCGCACGATCCAGCCTTCGCCAACCCCACCAAGCCTGTTGGCCCTGTCTACGAGGAAGAGGAAGCCCTACGAATAGCCGACACACGCGGCTGGCGGATCGCGCCCGACGGGCAGCACTGGCGACGCGTCGTAGCTTCGCCGATGCCCCTGGAGATACCGGACATGCGCGTCATCAAGCTCCTGATCGAACGCGAGGTGATCGTGATCTGCACCGGCGGCGGCGGCATTCCCGTCATCCGGCGTGAGGACGGCTCCTTGATGGGTGTCGAGGCGGTAGTCGACAAAGACCGCGCGAGCGCCCTCCTTGCCGAGGAATTGGGCGCCGACGCGCTGTTGCTACTGACCGACGTCGAGGCCGTCTACCGCGACTGGGGCACACCGCAAGCCGCGGCCGTCCGCACGGCATCGCCCGACGAAATCGAGCGGCTTGACCTTCCCGCCGGCTCGATGGGGCCCAAGGTCGAGGCCGCCGGCCGCTTCGTGCGCGCCGGGGGTACGATGGCCGGTATTGGCCGGCTGGCGGATGCGGCGAAAATCCTGGAACGAGCATCGGGCACGGTGATCACCGGACAAGATGGCGGGGACCGGTCATGAAAGTCGGACGCCAGGGATGCTTGATCACAGGACAATTCCGCCCCGCACCAGAGGCTTTTCAGTATACGCGATAGCATCTCGATTTGTCAGGTCAATTCATTCACGCAAAGAATGGCGCAAGGTGGAACCATCGGTAAACTCTTTACGCTCGAATTCGATAGCATAGATGGGGCAATCTTGTATGTCTGGCGTGTAGGATTGTCGGTACTCACGGGACATCTCCCTTAATACCAACGGGCGCTGATCAAGACCCATGCGCCCAATCTCGCATTCCGATTGACATGATCTTCCAGGGCTGATCGACGAGCTTGTTCCAAGCTGCGCAGCAGTGGGCGACGATATCGTCGTAGTCGATGAAGATGCGGTTCGACAGCCAGTTGTCGCGCATGAACTGCCAGACATTCTCGACCGGGTTCAGTTCCGGCGCCTTGGACGGCAGGAACAGGAGAGTGATGTTGGCCGGCACCGTCAGCTTCGGCGTGGTGTGCCAGCCGGCTTGGTCGAGGA
>DRFF01000125.1 GCA_011050685.1 Aurantimonas coralicida | reverse complement strand
TCTGGGTTCGCCACTTGCCGAACGGCGCGGCGGCCCGCAAACGCTCGCCGCGCAAGCTCCTGCCCCGTAGCGGCGTCATGTTCGTCTTCACACTCGTTTCATCGACGAAGACCAGCCGGGCCGGTTGCCGGCGCATGAAGGGCTGACGGTGTTCGCGCCATTCACGCCGCGCCGCCTTGACGTCGGAGCGTTCTTGTTCCGATGCCAGCAGCGCTTTTTTTATATGTGAAACCTTCCTTGCGCAGGAGCTTGGACAGGTTGGACGGATCGACCGTCACGCCATGCTGGACTTCAAGCCAAGCGGCAAGGTCCGGCATCGTGATGTCGGGCTTGGCCCTGACCTTGGCGATGAGCGAGCGCCGATGCGGTCCGAGCTTACCCGATCCCTCGGGGCGGCCCTGCCTGGCCGGCGCCACGGAGCCGGTGGCTCGATAACGTTTTTGAACCCGCACAGCTGTCGAGGGCGCGACTTCGAACCGCGCCGCCATCGTACGACGTGAATGACCCGCCGCGACCCCGCGCACGATCCTCTCCCGTAAATCTGATGAAATAGCCCTTCCCATAGAGCACCTCCTGCTCACAGAGAATCAAACTGAACATCAAATGGGAATCCGTCGATCCAAATTATTCGCCGGATGCTCTAGCGTCAACAATCGGCGGCATTTTACAATTTTGGCAGTCGATGGTCTTTGTGATCGTGATTATAAGGTACCCGCAGCCGCCATCCGTCGCAGCATTGTCTTTGTGGTCCCGCTGGGTTGCCAGCCGAGCCGATCCTGGATGTGCCGCGTCTCCAAGGCGAACGGCATGGTAGCGTTTTGCCATTGGTCGTTCCGTCCCGCCCATCGGGCTATGGCGGCAAAAAGGGTGGCAGGCGCCCGAAAAATCATGGGGGATCGCCCCAAACCCTGCCGAATGGCTCGCACGATCTCGGCCGGGGTGA
Organism: Aurantimonas coralicida; assembly: GCA_011050685.1. Classification (GTDB taxonomy): domain Bacteria; phylum Pseudomonadota; class Alphaproteobacteria; order Rhizobiales; family Rhizobiaceae; genus Aurantimonas; species Aurantimonas coralicida_A. Next base: position 25,812 of record DRFF01000125.1, on the reverse strand, counting down.
CCGGTCCATCGTCGGCAACGAGAAAGGTCTCTCCAATGGCCGCGGGCGACCCCAAGCACAGCTCAAGCGCCTCAGCAAGATGGTTGACCGCCAACAGACTGCGCGCGCTGCCGAGGCCTTCTAAAGGCAATGGTAATGGCAACCGCGCCAGCCGTATCAGTTTTGTGATGTTGCCCCGTGCGCCGCTTCCATAGACAGGGGCGGGCCGTAGGACACTGCCTTCCGTATCTCCCCCTTTGAGACTCGTCCAGAATATCTCCTCTGCCTCGAGCTTCGATCTCGCATAGGCATTCGCGGGCACGGGGCGGTCGGATTGGGACACAAATCCCTCGTGACTCGGCCTATGGACAAGAGCCGTGCTAACGAAGACGACCCGGCGGACACCTTCCCGTCGCGCCCGCCGAGTCAAGGCAGCCGTGGCGCCGACATTGGCATGACGAAGAGCTTCGAGATCGAAGGCTTGCGGATCACCGCGACCAGGATTGAGCGCCGCCAGATGGACCAACGCCTCGATGTGTTCTGGCCAAGATGGCCAGCGCTCGATATCCGCCAGATCTGCCGGGCCTTCCCAGGCGAATGGCCCGGCCGCTGTTTGGGAACCGCGCGCCAAGGTCAGGACTTGGTGGCCGCGACCCCGCAGATAGGGAAGAAGATGTTGGCCAACGAAGCCGCTTGAGCCGGTGAGCAAAATGCGCATCACCCGGTATCAGTTGCGGTAGCGCCTTGCGTCAAGCGCTTGTCCCGCACCGCTCGAGATCAGTTTGCGGCAAAGCGATGGATTTGCCGCCGCCCCTGGCCGCGATTGCCGAGGCATCGGTCGCCTGCTCCATCAGTTGGAGCTTCATCCGCGCCAAAATCCAGTGTCGCGCATCGGATCGCTCAACCGAAGATCCCGGCAAGTTGGATGCATCGCTAATTTCCCGCTATCTGTCGCACAAACGGTGGATAACGCGTCAAATGGAACAGGTCGGGGCTCCGCGCGCTTTTTGCGCTGTGGACGCGTTGCATAATCAGAGTCGCATTGCCATGCTGGGCCATGGGTTCTGCAACAAAAATACGAAGCGGCCGTCAGAAGGGGACGCATGCCGGCGTTCTGTTCGGCTACGCCCGGGTCTCCACCGAGGATCAAAAGCTTGATCTGCAGATCGATGCTCTGATCAAGGCCGGCTGTCAGCGTATATTCGAGGACAAGGCCTCAGGCGCCCGCGCCGAGCGGCCAGGACTCGTCCAGGCTCTCTCTCACTTGCGTCCTGGCGACACGCTGGTCGTCTGGAAGCTCGACCGGCTTGGCCGCACCACCCATCAACTTGTTGGTCTTCTTGAGCAGTTTGAACACGACGGCATCAGGCTTAAATCGCTGCAGGACGGTATTGACCCCTCCACCGCGATGGGCCGAGCCATGCTGCAGATTGGAGCGGTCTTCGCCGAAATGGAGCGTAATCTTATCCGCGAGCGGACGAAGGCCGGGCTGGCGTCGGCCCGCGCAAGAGGTCGGCTCGGCGGACGCAAGCCGAAGCTGGGACGCAGCGCCTTGGATACGGCGAAGAGACTGATGCGGGATCCGGACCTTACCATGCAGGACATTGCCCATCGCCTCAGCGTCGACCGTTCCACTCTCTATCGCGCGCTCGAGCGCGAACGTGCGACAAACCCATGAGCCGGCCCATGAGCGGGGACCCCGCTGGAAGATTGTCATTGCAGGCGATCCCGGTGCTCAGACCGATGACAATCTGGCGATGATGGAGAGCGGCCAAGTATCGAGACCCCTTCCCCAACCGGAAACGAGCCTGGGGTGCGCGTCCCCGTCTAGGATTGTCTTCGTCGTGACGGAGGATTGGTTCTTTGCCTCCCACTTCCTGCCCCTGATCGCCGCAGCCCATGCGGCGGGTCTGGAGGCGGTCGTCGTCACGCGGGTGCGCGCTCACCGAGCGATCATAGAGGCCACGGGCGCCCGGGTTCTAGCACTAGAAGCAGAGCGCCGCGATTTTCGAGCAGCCGCGATCGGCGCGGCAATCCGGCAGCTCACGTTCATCCTCAAGCGCGAAAAACCCGCCATCGTTCATTGCATTTCGCTGCGCCCGATCCTGATTGGCGGCATGGCCGCGCGCTTGGCTGGGATCCGGCGCGTCGTCTTCGCACTCACGGGCCTGGGCTTACTCGGCGCGAGAACCGATCTGTCGGCGCGGCTCTTCCGCCGTGCCGCGCGCTTGACTATTCGGAGGGTGGTTGGCACCCGTCACGCGCGTTTCGTTCTCGAGAACCCATCGGATGCGCGATTTCTCGGCCTGCAGGCGACGTCACCGCAGGTCACACTCCTGGGCGGTGCGGGCGTCGATCCCGCCCTCTTTCCGCTCGCACCGATGCCGGACCAACCGCCGCTGCGGATTGCCGTGATCGCGCGCATGCTTTGGTCAAAGGGAATCGACACAGCCGTCGAGGCCGTGAGGCTGGCCCGCCAGCAGGGCGTCGAGGTGACACTGTCCCTTTACGGCCAGCCCGATCCCTCCAATCCCCGGGCGATCTCGCCGGAACAACTCGAGGAATGGACCAAGGAGGCATTCGTTGACTGGCATGGCCACACCAACGACGTTGCCGCGGTCTGGGCCTCCCATCACGTTGCCTGCCTGCCCTCCCGCGGCGGCGAAGGATTGCCGCGCACGCTGCTTGAAGCGGCCGCATGCGGCCGCGCCATCCTGACGACAAACGTGCCCGGCTGCCGTGATTTTGTGCGCCATGAGCGCGACGGTTACGTTCTGCCGGTGAACGACCCGGTGGCGTTCGCCAACGCGATCAGCGCCCTCGCCGCCAAGCCCGTGAACCAGGCACGCATGGGCCAGTCGGCGCGCGAGCGCGTGCTCTCCGGCTACACCATTCGCCACGTCATCGGCAGCATGGCGGCTCTTTATCGCGCGTTGCTGCGAACCTGAACGCTCGGTGATCGGTGCGGACGCGCCGCTCCTTAGCCTGCCTGCTTGCGGTAGTGTTCCATCAGGGCAAGCAGCACCTCCTCACCGCTGGTGACGCCCATCTCCTGGGCCAGCATCCAGAAGCGATCACGGGTCTCTTCACGCGTCGCAATGTTGAGCTGCGCCGTCCGCTTGCTGCGACGTAGGCTCCGACCGTCGAAACGGGGCGCCGGCTCGGGCGGGGATACCGGCGGGCGGGCGACGGCGTGCCGGATCTTGAACCCGACATCCTCCGCAACCCTGGTTACCTCCGCCATGTCATCCGCAGGCCGCGCCTCGCGCGGCCTGAAACTGCTGATGTCGGGAATGTCCAAACCGGCCCTGGGCTTCGTCATTGGGCGAACTCTATCTCTCGTAGGGTTTCGATCACAGCGGTCGCCACAGCCTGGGCATTCAGCGCCGCCGCCGCGGCATTGGAGACATCCTGATCGGTCAGGTCAAAGACTGTCCCGCCCAACTGGAAGATCGCGCTGAATGCGGCGCGTTCGGTCATGGCGACCGGAAGGATAGGGATCTTTCGTTCAATCAGCGTATCGCGGATATGGCGCTGTTCCCGGCTCTGCAGCGCTGATGTCATCGAGAACATGACACGATACGGGATATTTCGGCGAAACGCCTTGCTCTCTCGTTCGATCAGACCGACGACGCGCCCGGCCTGGTCGGCGTCGAGCTGTTTGCCGCGTAGTGGGATCAGCACGAGGTCCGCCCGGCTGATCGCGTAGCTGGCCGTAAGGTTGGCAGATCCCTCCAGGTCGACGATCACAAAGGGGCAACTTTCGGCGGCGGCATCGATTTCCTCGACAATAGTCTCCTCGTCAACGTTGCCGACAACCGTCAGATTTGCCGGCACCGACTTTGCAAAGCGGGTCGCCCACGTCGCCAGCGGTTGATTGGGATCGGCGTCGATCAAGGTGACCGACGAGCCGGCGGCGACATAAACCTGGGCCAGAATAAGCGCCGTCGTTGACTTTCCGACGCCGCCCTTGGTCGAGCACATGACAATCACCGGCATCGGGCGTCTCCTGGGCGGACAATAGCTAGTCACTAGGTTGCCACTACGAATTGAACCAATAGCCGCTAGACCTTGAGCGAAACCGGTTTGCGAGCCTTTAAACAGCCCTGCAACCGTTAGCCGTTGGAAGGAAAGGCCTCTGGCTATCGGCATTCTCGACGGTTCAGCAAATCCCAATATCTCCGCTGAGGATGAGTAGTCAATCCCTAGTGACTATTCATCCTCACTTCAACCCGTGTACCTCGAACGAACGGCCGTTGCCGGCGGGCCTCTTGCCATTCAAATCAGCAATCCCGCAATTTTTGCGATCGAATCCAGGACGGTGTGACGCCTATGCTATTTTTACAGCCAAATGCCGTGAATTGCCGTGATCTGGGGCGTCGGCAGAGCGCGCGGACCCTGTTGCGACCGTAGGGTAGTGGAAGGCACCTCGTTCCACGCATGTGGCTGCCATCATCTGACCTGCGATCCAATAGTCACCTCCTATCCAATTCCTAGTCACTAACTATTCGGTGCCGTGAGGAATGGCGGTTTCGGGCTCGCTGTTTGCTCCAAATTTTCTCTGATTGCGGCGAACAGAGGCTGCTACTTACCCACCATGACCTGCTTTGCGCGCGTCTCGACGACAGCTCCATCCCGCAAGATCTCGATCTGCACGGAGTAGGCCCCAGGGTGCGGCGGCCTCCTTCGACCTGCGAATTGCGAATAGCTCGCTTGGTTACGTGCAAGTGGTTCCCCTGTCGTATCGATAAGCGTTCCGCCATCCGGTTCCGTAATCCGCACACGAACCTGATCGCCAACGCGCAGATTTGCGAACCATCCCCAGCCGACGATGGCTGCATTGGTGATCTTCAGCTCCGATGGCGCCCCCTTCTGCACCAGCTGATCGTGGTCGACGATGCCTCCGGCCAACCCCACGTCCATGATCATCCGGCGTGCCTTATGCAGCCATTTCCTCGCTTCCACGCTCCACAGGGGTCGGAATTCAGAAGCGTTCGCAACGCACCCTGACCCCATCTCCCTGCCAGTGGCAGGATCGATGACCGTGTCGCTATGGCTGACCGTGACATGCAGGTGAGGGAACTGCGCAAAACCGGAGGATCCCACGAGGCCAAGCGGATCACCCGTCTCCACCATCTGTCCAGGCTTCACGCTGATAGACCCGTTCTTCAAATGACAATATTGCGCCGTCCACTCGCCGCCATGATCGACGACGAGGCCGTTGCCACACTCCTTCCCATTCAAATCAGCGCGCTCCTCAAGAGCCCGGATCAACCGGTCACGCTCTCCGTCGCGAAGGCGTAAGACGCGTCCTCTGGCCATCGCCACCACGGGGACACCCTGCTCCATCTCGCGCAGCGACGGAACCCGGATGTCTGTCCCCTTGTGGTCGTCATAGGTCGCCGAACCGCAGAAGGGGTCGACCGCATCCGGCCCCGGTGCCATGTCGACATATTGCTGGACCAGACATTCTCGCTCAGGATCGCAATCCAGCGGGACAGCCAGTTGCAACGGTTCCGCCGCCAGCGAGCCTGAAGACAGAAAGCCGAGCAGGGCAGGTAGCAAACCGATTCCGATAATCGCAACGCGCGTTCGCAAAATTCACCTCATCCTACGCCCGCGGCATCGCAATATGATGGCCCTTATGCCATGAAAAAGCGCTCCAAAAGCAAGCGGACAACCACAAAGAATCCCCGGGACCCCCCCCCCCATAATGACAAGTCTTGGCAAGCTACGGCTCGGCATTTTGCCAAGCGCTATGGAACCCCTGCGGCATACAAGCCTCGCCCGTCTCGGCGTCACGCATATGGGTAGTGACAGCCCCCTCTCGGCGGATGGTCCACACCGGGGAGATTTCGCCGCACTCTCGGCAACGAAAATGCCGACTTGAAACGAGGGGGGCACCTTTCTCCCGGTCTTCAAACAACGTGTCGAACATCTCGTGCGGGCCGCTATTGTCGCGTTCGTCATGGCCACAATGAGGACAAAGCAGAAAAACCGGACCAAGCGCCTCTGGCGGAGCATCCGGAAGAGAAATTTTGTATACATCGACGATGGGCAAGTTTTCGTCGTTGATCAGAAAACGGGACCGGATCACCGGAAATCTTTCGGTTAGAGTGCCGCAACACCCGAGAGGTTGAAGCGACTGCAGCGGTTCAAGTAAGGCCCAATGCGTTGCAATGCGAATAGATTACGAGTTGCTCGGTTCGCGTCTGGGATATCTCTTTCAGTAAAAATTTGACAGGTGCCTGATTGCCCGGCGCCGGAGCCTCTACTCTGAACAAATAGGGTCGTATGGGGGTGCTGGTGCTATCTCGCGCCGTGACCAACCCGCAGATAGCCATATCACCGACCGCTGCGCGGCCCGCCTTTACCGATCGAAAACGAATCGCCCACCCACCTGGAAACGCCTGTCGAACGACAGCCTGCAATGCCACCATCTGCTCGGCAGAAAGAGACATCCGAGATGTTGGGGAGAATTTATCGCCCCCGTCGCCTGCCGAAATACCCCTGTCGAGAAAATTAAGGGTAGACCCAGCGGCTGCAGAAATCTCAGGAAGGCTCGGCATCAAAGCCGTACACGATCCAACCAACGGAATAAAAGCCAAGAACCAGACGCGGAGCGCCACCTGGTACCGGTAGCGAAAAACGCGCCACCCTTTATTTCCGCCCGCTCCCCAGCCCGGCAACCGATGCTCCATCCGAGAACGACCACGAGCCGAACGAATTTCTCGCGCTCTCCCCGAATTCCTCATTACAGCACCCTCGCAATTGCTCACCGTCGATACGTCCGGCACCCCCGAAAACCTCATAATATGCCCCGAAAACCTCATAATATGCCCCGAAAACCTCACAGCAAAGGCCTGATTTTCCCCGGAAACCTCATCGGAGTCCCCGATTATCTCACATTTACAGGGTAATCTGTCATTTCGTTCAAGGGCTTATCGACGCTGAATATTGAATAAAAAGAATATAGAATAAGATGAAACGCATAGCGCCCTTCAAAAGGACGAAACCAAGCCGCCAACACCGCCTGGCCAAAACAGCGATATATGCTGAGAATTAGCCCCAAGGTGTTCTCAAACCGACAGCGGAACCAAACAGTCGACCCAATCTCCGAACCCCCGACATCTATCACGGTCGATAAGGCTTCGGAGGATTGGAGCAAACCTGGCCAGGGATCGCTCCAAATATGAGATATTCGGGGAAATTATGAAACAAACCCGCCTTGGCTTTTCATTTTTCCCTTGTATGATCGGCCCATGATCGACGCTCCTCTCCTCACACTAACGCTCACCCCCCGCAACCGCGAAGCAATCAAGCCCGCCGAACTGATCCAGGTGACTGGCCACCACGAATTGACCCTCAATGCCCGAAGGGCGATCACCATTTTGTGGCATCACGCTCACATGCAGGGCGTCGAAGAAAGCAAGGACTACACGATCGAAATCGACGATCTAAAGCCGGACGGCCATAAGGGCTATGAAATGGTCGAGGAGGCGATCGAGGCGTTGATGCGTACGATCCTGACCATGAAGCATATGGATGGAAAAACTCGGCGTGTGCAGTTTCTTGGCGGCAATGATCTCGATGATCCCGATCGCCCAGCCGGCGTTCTGACCTACAGTTTCGACAAGCGCCTCGTGGAAATCCTGCGCGATTCCCAGATATGGGGCCGCATCGCAATCCCAATTTTGATGGCATTCACCTCTCGATATTCAGTCTCTCTCTATGAAAACCTCGCGCAATTCGCGAACTTGAATTACAAGACATCTGCCGAATACACGGTTGCGGATTTCAGACAACTAATGGGCGTGCCATCCGACAGATACAAAAGCTTTGGCGAATTCAATAAACATGTCCTGAAGCCTGCCATTGCCGAGATCAATGTCCTGGCACCCTTTGGCGTGACTGTCTTGCCAGTCAAGGAAGGCAAAAAAGTAGTGAAGATCAATCTCGGATGGTGGAAGAAGACCGAAGCAGGACTTCGGGAAGCCTATGCTGAGGCTCAACGGCCGAAGGTCGGGCGTCGTGCCCGAATCAGAGGAACTGTCGAATATGTTTCCGCTCCTTTGCCTTCCCAGGAGCGGCTTAGGCGCATTTCCCCGGAAATCTCATAGCTCGCATTTCCCCGGAAATCTCATAGCTCGCATTTCCCCGGAAATCTCATTTTTGTGCAGACGTTCCGCGTTTCCGGTAACGTCGCCCCCTCAGCTTAAGCCAGTTTGAAATTCGTCCTGGCCCACCGAAAGGAGCAGAGCATCAGGACATGAAGCGCAGTCGATTTTCCGAAGAGCATATTATTGGCATTCTACAGGAGTAGGGGGCCGGGGCGTCGATCGGAAAAGTGAGACTTTCGGGGAATCTTTCCGACTCGAAACTGTTACAGCCAGGAAAATGAACCCGCCACGGCGTTAATCCGCCGGATTAGACCGAGCGATTGTTTTCAAGTGCGAGCGCATCTAGAGCGTTTTCACCTTAATCCGGGTCATATCCGGCGAATAGGGCGGAAGGTATCGAAGCTGCGCTCCGGCTGCCTCGATGGCCTCTCTCACACCGGCGACCTTATGCGCGGGAAGGTTATCCATCACCACGATGTCGCCGGGCGAAAGCGTCGGCGCCAGCACCTTCCGAACGTAGACAAGGAAAGCCTCGCCATCCATCGCGCCGTCGAGAAGCCGATCGCAAAAATCCGACTCCGAATTGGGTCAAACCGCTCTAGGCACGGCGTCAGCGATGACAGCGCCTTTTTATCGATAGTGAGGCTTGCGACGGGATGTAGCCTTTCTTTCCCTTGTAGGCGAGGGCGGTTATGCCATTGTGAAGCGATCGACGGGTTACCTCTTGAAGGACCGTTCAGCGACATGCTGGCCGGGATGAGGCGTTCCGATCGGGGCAGATGGCCGGGCCTCCCTGTTTGTCCGTTTCTTGATGATGCCAATCCCTAACCGCTCGGTCCGCTATGCGGTCAACCGTAAGCGTCGTCCCGGCTCCACCTTTCGCGTTTTGGCCTGACGGGCGAGTCTGACGATCCTGAAGAGGATCGTTCTGTGTCTGGATTTGACATTACGCTTAAGCCGATGCGCCGGATCGAGGTGATTAACGGCGCTGGAGGACGGCGCCGGTGGTCTGCGGATGATAAAGCGCGGATCCTGGAAGAGACGCTGGTGCCAGGCGTGGCCGTTTCGGAAGTCGCCCGTCGCCACGGGCTGTTACCGCAGCAGGTTTTTGGATGGCGACGTGAGGCGCGCCGTGAGCTCGATGCAGACTCGGCGGCGTCATCGGCTTTTGTGCCCGTCATCGTCGAGCCTCCCTCGATCGTCGTGCCGCGAGATCAGTCGAAGGCGCCGCGCCGTAAGCGGGCTGCGCCTCGACCAATCGGCGGGATCGAACTGGAGCTCGCCGGTGTCGTGGTCCGCATCGGATCCGACGCGAGCCCGAGGTCGATCGCGGCGGTGATCAAAGCCCTGAAGGTCAGCGTATGATCGGTCCGACCGGCGCAGTCCGGGTGATGGTGGCGACCAAGCCCGTCGACTTCCGCAAAGGTGCGGAGGGGTTGGCAGCCCTGGTGCGCGAGACGATGGGCGCCGATCCGTTCTCCGGCGCGGTCTACGTCTTCCGGGCCAAGCGCGCCGATCGGATCAAGCTCGTGTTTTGGGACGGCACCGGCGTGGTGCTGGTGGCCAAGCGGCTGGAGGACGGGGAGTTCCGTTGGCCGAAGATTCAGGACAGTGTCATGCACCTGACGGCCGCGCAGCTCTCGGCACTGTTGGAAGGCCTCGACTGGCGCCGCGTCCATGCGATGCGGGATACCCGGGTGCCAGCGCTATCGGGCTGATCGAAGGGCCGCAAAATCTGTTGCCGCCAGCGTGGGGAGGTGATTCACTCCTCGAATGAACCTGGTGGCCGACACGCTTCCCGACGATCCCGGCACGCTGAAGGCGATGCTGATTGCCGAGCGTTTGCGCGCCGAGCGCCTTTTGCAGATCATCAAGGAATTGCAGCGTCATCGCTTCGGCCGACGCGCCGAGACACTGCCCGAGGACCAGCTTCTGCTCGGCCTCGAGGAGGTTGAGCAGGGCGCCGCCGCTGACGAAGCGGCCGAGGAGACCGCGGGCCCGGCAGTGCGGACGGAGCGCGCCGCCAAACGCCGAGCGAACCGGGGCTCGCTGCCTGCCCATCTGCCGCGGATCGAGACCGTCGTCGACATTGAGGACAAGGCCTGCCCATGCTGCCGGCATGCCCTGCATGTCATCGGCGAGGACGTCGCCGAGCGCCTCGACATCGTTCCCGCCCAGTTCCGCGTGCTCGTCACCCGCCGCCCGCGCTATGGCTGCCGATCCTGCGAGGGGATCGTGATCCAGGCTCCGGCACCGGCACGGCTGATCGAGGGTGGCATTCCCACCGAGGCGACGGTCGCCCAAGTGCTCGTGTCCAAATATGCCGACCACCTGCCACTCTATCGCCAGGCGCAGATCTACGCCCGCCAAGGTGTCCATCTCGACCGCTCGACGCTGGCTGACTGGGTCGGCCGGGCGGCGTTCCTGCTCCGACCTGTCCATGAGAGGCTTCTCGGGCATCTGCGAGCATCGACCAAGCTGTTTGCCGATGAGACCACTGCGCCGGTTCTCGATCCTGGTCGGGGGCGGACGAAGACCGGCCAGCTCTTTGCCTATGCTCGCGACGACCGTCCTTTCGGCGGCGACGATCCGCCTGCCGTCGCCTATATCTACGCGCCCGACCGCAAGGCCGAGCGACCCATCGCCCATCTCCAGGGATTTGCTGGCATTCTTCAGGTCGACGGCTATGGCGGCTACAAAGTGCTGGCCGAGAAAGGAGACGTTCGCCTCGCCTTCTGCTGGGCGCACGTCCGTCGACGCTTCTACGAATTGGCCGCTGCCGGTCCCGCGCCGATCGCCGCCGAGGTGCTGGAGCGCATCGCGACGCTTTACGGGATCGAGGCCGAGATCCGGGGACGACCTGCTGACGCCCGACGGCTCGCACGCCAGGAGAGAAGCCTGCCGATCCTCGACGCGCTTGAGCCGTTCCTGCGCGAAAAGCTCGGGCTCATCAGCCAGAAGACCAAGCTCGCCGAGGCGATCCGCTACACGCTCTCACGTTGGAAGGGCCTGAACCGTTTTGTTGGCGACGGCCGTGTCGAGATCGACAACAACATTGTCGAGCGCTCTATCCGCCCCCTGGCCCTGACGAGGAAGAACGCGCTGTTCGCCGGCTCTGACGGCGGCGCCGGTCACTGGGCCGTCATCGCCTCGCTGATCGAGACCTGCAAGCTCAACGGCATAGAGCCCCAAGCCTATCTCATAGCCATCATGACGCTGATCGTTCAGGGCCATCCCAACAGCGGCATCGATGATCTCTTGCCGTGGCAGTTCAAGCCTGCTGATCAGTTCGCTGCCGTGGCCTGAGGACAACGCTTACGGTCAACCGCAATGACGGTTTCCAGCTTCGCCGGACCCTCCGCAATTGCGGTGTGACCGCGCGGCCGTTCACGGTCTTTTCAGGGGCATCGAAACGCACAATCAAGGGAGAATCCCCATGCGTACGATCAACCGCCTCACCATCCTCGGCCACGTCGGCGCCGTCAAAATCTTCGGCAAGGTCACCAAGGTCTCGATCGCCACCAACCGGGTCTGGACCGACGCCAGCGGCACCATGCAGGAACGTTGCGACTGGGTGCCCGTCACCATCCTCGACGAAGGTCAAGCCAAGTGGGTAGGCGACACCGTCAAAAAGGGCGACAGCGTCTATGTCGAGGCTCGTGTCGGCGAGGCTTCCTACGGCAAAGGCGATGACCGCAAGTTCACCGTCGACATCATCGCCACCACCTTCAACCTGATGGCCGCGCGCGACGCGGCCTGAGCGAAACACCGGGGAGCGGCTCCTTCGGGGCCCGCTTCTCTTACTCGATTCGAAAGCACTGGGAGAACGTTGAGGCGACAGAATTGGATTGCGGCAGTCTATTCAAAACCCATCCGGGAAAAGCCCCGAACGGGTTTTGAAAGTGGTGCGATACCAAGGGCAAATTCCCGCATTTTCCCTGTTTCGGGAATGGCGGAAATTTCAATCTTCGCCATCGGCTTCAGGTTTGGGCTCACGACCCTTACGTTGGAGCGGCAGTTTCGGCACAGGCCACCGCAGCCGACAGGCCGCGCCGGAGTGGAATGCGAAGCCTTCGACGAAATGTTCGTCTGCGTGAAGATCGGCGACCTCGGTCGCCGTCACTGGCGGGACGGTGCTGATGATAGGCTCCTGCGCGTCGCCCGCGCTGTTGGAGGGACGAGAGCGAGACACGGTTTCGTCTTCGACCAGAGAGACAATGTAATTCGCGCTTCCTCCGACAGGCGTCCTGAAGGCGAATTTCAGCCCGAACAGATTTTCCAAAGAGTCCGCGTTGTCACCGTAGACTTCCTTGAGCTGCGCTATGTTGTGGAGAGACGCCGCCACGCAAAGGCCTTTGGTGCGGCCGACCTCCCGGATTTGGGAAAGCCCCTCGATGTGACCGAGTTGCTTCATTTCATCGAGGACGAACCAGATTCGGCGCTCCGGATCGTCGGGTAACAGCGGCGAGGCGCAGAAGTTTATAATGTCGGTGAGAAGGGTGCTTATCCATGCCTCGCTAACTTGAGGACTAGAGGCGTCACGCTGCAGAATGAGGGTCGGGATATCGACGTTCTTTCCGGCAAGCCACGATCTGACGGAAAATCGATGCGCCGGTCCAAGGTCGCCCCAGGCATCGGCCAAGGGGCGAACAACCTGATTGTTCGCGGAAGTGTAGGTGGCAAAAAAGCTTTCCGCCATTTTTGTGAAGTTGCCATATTCGTCCAGCGAGAGGAAAGCACAGGCTGGCGGATGATGGTCTGTCGCAAATGCAACGAAATCGGCCGCCGGCATTTCGCAGACATCACGCAGTTCCTTAAATCCCCAGTTCGTTTTGAAGCTGGCATAAAGCCCTTTGGTGACCCCGACGCCGATTTCCTGGGCGCCGAGCGGCCAGATCGGGGCGCCGACACTGGTTTTCAGCTTGATCATGACCGACCATAGTGCCCGCATCCGACTCTCGCTGTTTCCGAGCGAAGTTGCGATGTCCCATGCATAGGATCGCGCGTCGCCAGGAGAAAGCAGGATGAAATTGCTGCTCGGCCACCGCTCTGTCACATCGCCTTTGGTGTCGTGTATGATGACCCTGTCGCCCCTCTCACAAGCCTGAAGCGCGATGGTGTTGAGGAGAGTTGTCTTGCCGGAACCCGGCTCGCCGAGAGCCAGGAAACCGGCTGGCTCGTGGCGACGATCGATCGGAACACCGGGAGCGATTTCGATACCACGCTCGTGCTCGTTTTTCGTGCCAAGTTTCCAGCGCAGGAAGTTTCCAGAATCGGTACCGGTTTTGAGCATTCCGCCCCGGATACTCTGTTCCGAAAGTATGGCCGGCGTATCCCGGTAAACTCGCCGGCAGACGAGAAATGTCGGGATGGCAGTGCACAAGAACCACAGCGCTGCACGAGGGGTTTCTGCCTGGATAGGGTCGAAAACGACACTCCAGTTCACGTTTGTGCTAGAAAATGCATATGCCAGCGGGGATAGAACAATCGCGAAAACTATGAGGAATGTGGTTTTTACGAGCGCCCAGACGGCGTCCAAACCCAATTCCAAGCGATACCAAAAGTCATACTGGTCCGCATCTGCCGGGGGAAAGAGGAAAAAGGCGATGGAGAACATAATCCCGCCACCGATTATCGACTGCAGCAGTGCAGCATAAATAACGGGGGTCAGGGATTTATGGTAGACGAGACGTTCCGATTTCATTTTTGGATTATCCTTGGCGGGAAAATAGTCGAATTATGAGGGTTCCGATGAGGAGAGCCATTGCGCTGTAGAGAAATAATTCGATTGACAACACTACGACATGATCCTCGCGAGGAATGAGGGTCTTGAGATTGACGCTCTTCTTCGACTCAATGCGTTGAGGGATCCGATATTCGAAGGTTTCCGACATACCTGGCTCCGCTAGCGGAGCCTCGCTCCGCAGGCGGCTGACGAGTGTCAGAAAGAATTGTTCCTGATCCTCTTCGGTAAGGTCATCGAGCTCTTTGCCGGCATGGATTCTTGGAAGCTCCGAGAAGTCCCTCTCGAGCAATCGTGACAGTGTCTCGCGCGACTTGGCCTCGTGCTCATCCTTGCGCTTTTTAGCGAGTGCCTTGAGCTCGAAATCCTCCAGGTCGAAATCCCCGGGAAAAATGTCGTCATCCGCCATCGCTCGACCCTCCCTTTCCGCGACCTGGCTTTTTTGAGACCTCGACCGGAAGAAGAGTTTCAAGAGGCCGCACGAGGCCGTCGACGATCCACTGCGTGATCATCGCCATCGAACGCCTCGCGGCGCCTTCGGGCATTCCCATGGCTACCAAGCGCTCGGGCGCAAGCTCGGCGATCTGCCGCAAGGACCCTGCGCCCTGAGCGTAGCCCCATCCAGGTGCTGCGCAGCGGGGAATCCGGATTGTCTCGATCGCTCGCGCATCGCCCTGGGCGTCCCTGAGCCGACTGAACAACTGCTCGTCCCTTTCAAGGATTTCGCCATGGAGGTCGTTCAGCACAGCCACTCGCCGAGCCTTCGGTAAGATCTCCCCCACGTCATAAAGATTTCCCAGGCCGGCGCTCATCGCCGCCGCGTTCATCGTCAGAACGATGGCAATCGTCATGCCCTCGCCTTCATCGAGAAGGCGGGCACCATCTGCGCGTGCCCAGGTGATAAGTGAGCTCGTCACATTGGCACCGAGGGACGTCACCGAGTTATTCTCGGACCGCCAGATTTCCGCAGCGCGGTCGAGGGGCTCGAAAATGATATCGGCGTTCTGGTAAACGGCCTCGGCCGTCGGCGGTGTGATGCTAACGTGAGTAGCGTCGGGATAGATGCGGGACAGTCGTGGTAGCGTTTCGAGCTCGATGAGACGGCAGTTCTGATTGTGCCACTGCGATGCGAGCAGATAAGCTTCCGTAAGGAGATCTTTTCCGATCCCACCTTTGTCCGACCCGAAGAGGGTGGCAGTCATGCTATAACTCCTTGCTGGGCATCGCTGAATCTCTTGGCGGGGATAGCGATGCGTGGTGTGAGCCCGCTCCCCGAGATTGGGGAGCGGGCGGCTTTCAGTGGCGGGAGATCGGGGTCACCTCGATGCCGAGGTGCTTGCCGGCGTCGCGGAACACGACCATCAGGCGGTCATCGACCTCTACCCCGTAGACCTTGCGGTCGGCGCTCACGGAGTGCTGAAAGACAGCGGTGTCGCCATTGAACGTGAAGGGCTGGAGGGTGATCCGCGCGTGGACCGTCTCGATCTTCTCTCCCACCGGCAATTTGAGCTGGGCCGGCAGGTCCGTGACGGGCGCATCGAGCCGCTTCAGGTCGTCAAGCGTAGCCAGCAGCATGTGGTGTTTGGAAACACCAGGGGTCGTGGCGCTGGCGAGCCAGGTGATGAATTGGGAAGGCGTCATAGGCAATCTCCAAGTGGTTATCGGTTTTCAGGCCCCGCTAGATGTGCTAGACCGGCCCTGACGAAACTTGTGTACCGCAGATACACGTGTACCGCAAGACATTTGTGGTCAGAAATATGCGCCGGAGCCGATCATGGTTAATTTGTCCTTAAATGACATTTGGGGAGACAAGGGTCGGGCAGCGCCCTGGCGCGCCATCGCCTCTATCATTGTCGATGGCGAGGCTTCGGAGAAGGCGCCCCCGACGGGAAGGTCTTGGATCGAGGAAGTCGCAGACGCCACTCAATATCCACCGGCCTACATCCGGCGTCTCCGGCTTTCGGAAATTTTTCTGCGGCTGCTGGAGAAAGACGGACATGAGGCCGTCGGGGCCGTTTCAAATTGGCCGTTCAGTCATATCGACAATATTCGCAAAATCTACGAAGTCGACCCGGCACGCGGCTTGAAATTACTTTCAACCAGCGAAACATCTCCCTTCAACCAAAGAGAATTGGAAAAGCTTCTTAAAGACTTGCGGGCGAGAAAATCGCCTATCGCTAAGCTCGGTTCTGGTGGGCGGATTCGGTCCGCGCAGTTTTCTGAGAAATGTCTGACAGCAATACATAACTCTAAATACAGTTTCGGATTAAAAAATAATGATGATGCTGCAGTGAAATATTATATTCGTCGTTGGGGTAATTCGACAAAATGGGCGAGCCCGGAGTTTTTTGTTACATGGCCAAATGAAAGAAGAATTGACGCGGTTGATTGCTATGGGGGTTTGCATTGTCAACGCATGGATATTATAAATGAAAAGATAAAGAATGCAGTATTTGAAAGCACGTTTTTTGATGTATTTTGGATTATTATTCCGATCCGAGAGGAATTGGAATATTTTTTCAAACAGGCGATAAACGATCTTGGAATGGCGAATATAGGTATTCTGGGGTTGGACGACTTCAACCTGGAAATCATAACTTTGGAAGGCCCAAGGGCTGTTCATCCGGTGCCGGACCGACGCGGGGTTTGGGAAATTCAACGTCAGGCGATGTTCGAAATGCTTTCTTCTGATTAGCGGGCGCGGCACGGTTTGGCCCAGATTGTCCAAGATCCTCTTGCCTTTCGGCCCGGTTTCGAAAGAGGAATAGGAAAGGAGCCGATCCGAGCTTGCAATTGATGGGGTATCGGATTTTAGCAGTCCACCGTTTGTGAAGGAAGCGAGATGCTGACCGCCGCGATCGACATGGCGACACCGGCGGGTCGCATGATGATGCAGATGATCGGCAGCTTCGCCGGGTTTGAGCGCCGTGATCCGCGCAAACGCATCTCTGCAGATCTGGCGCTTACGCATGTCGGCGGTCGGATCGGCCGCCGCCAGCGCAGGCTCACTTCCAAAAAGCGGTTCGAAATTTCCGAAAGCGTTCTTTCCGGCCGCAAGTCCGCCGCCGAGAGGGCGCAGCGCTACGTAGTTTGCCAACCGACCGTTTCCGTATTGCCGCCAAACCTCGGCAGACCGATGTTTTCGAGTCAGCCAACGGCAAAAGAAGGACCGCGCCGTGAGCGACCCGCATAGTCTTTTCGGCATCATGAGGTTCATGGGCCGGGACCAATGGCAGAGCGATCTGCAGGAGGTCATGGACGAACATTTTGGAGCGGTGCTCGAAGAGACCGATCTCGAATTCGAGGATTTGGGGGAAATCCTCGGCGAGCATTGGCAGATGTCATTGTGGGGCTGCGCATTCGAGGATGCCCTGTCCCTCGAATTCGATGACGGCCGCAATCCGGTGGACGATTATCTGAAACGTCGCGGTTTTAAGGAGACGGTCCAGACGAAGGCGTATTTGAAAGCGCTGCGGACATCCGTGATGAGCCTCTACGAAGTCAGCGAGATTGTGCCTGGCCAGTTCTTTCTTGCTCGCGATCTGCTGCGTGGCGGGGATCCTGTCATTGTCCAGGAGATGAGTGCCACGAAGTCCCTACGCCCGTGGGAGAAAATAGCGGCCCGGATCGTCGAGGTTCGCGGCAAGACCATCCTTGCCGGCGGGGTGCTGCCGTTCTCACCGCAGGCGGCCGATCTTCTCGTCGAAGGAATGGCGAAGGCTCTAGGAAAGAAACCGACGCGGGCAAAACCCCTACGGCTTGATGACAACGGGCTTCGTCCACTGGCGCCGCTATTCACGATGACATGGCTTGTGGACACTTTGCCAAAAGCCTCGGGGACCGGTTTGCCTGCGCTGCACAATCGCGATGGCGATCCGGTCATGTTTCACGAGATCCGGTTTCCGCTTGCCGAGGGCACGACAGCGGATGAAATCGCAGGACGACTTGCCGGCATCACCAATCTCGAGGCGGCGAGCGAGAACTTCTGGAACTGGCTGACCGCGGGGGAGGACAGACCCCAGGAGCGTAGGAAAGGCGACACTGGGGATGAAACGGCGGCTTTTGATATCATCATGGAGAGCGGCGTTCCTGTTCTCGGAAATATCGAACTCAAGGAGCGCTCCCTTCGTCTCATGGTGAATTCAGCGGAACGTGCCGTCAGAGGCATCGGATTTCTGACGGACGCCCTTGGCGGTTTGGTTCGATCGCCCCTCACATCGATACAGACCGTAGAGCAAATGATGGCGGATCCCGCCAATCGGCCGGGTCAGTCTAGTGGTTCGGACAAAAGTGAGGTTCCGCCAGAGATCGCGACGCCGCTCGTCCATGACATGCTGACCCGACAATACAGCGCCATCCTCGATGAGCCCGTGCCGATGATCGGCAACACATCGCCGCGCGACGCGGCCAAGACCAAAGTCGGGCGCGAAAAGGTTGCCGAGTGGCTGAAATATCTGGAATACCAAAGCCGTGGCACGAAGGATTCGGCGGACCCGATGGCGACCTATGATTTCAGCTGGATGTGGCGGGAGTTAAAGGTCGAGGATCTTCGGCGATAGGTGATGAGCCCTCGGCCTCATCGGAGATCCGTGGCGATCTCTTTGCACAACGTTCATATTGACGCTATATAGCGTCAGAAAATGCGGCAAAGAGACATCACATGATCTTGTCAGACTGTTCCGACAACGGCGCTTTCGCCCCTAAGAAAATTGCTCTGGCGCTTCGTACGACAAGCGAGGAGATCGCGCGTAGCGTTGGGCTGGGGAAAGACGCTCTTCAACGCAAGGACCGGGTTGGGTCCGATCGCACCCAACGGCGATTACGGGAAATGCTGGAAATCCTGAACAAGGTCGAGCCGCGGTTTGGGTCGTCGTTGATTGCCTATGCCTGGTTCCGTTCGCAGCCCCTATCAGGCTTTGATGGCCGCACGGCGATGCAGCTGGTGCGCGACGGTCAGGCACACGAGGTGATGGAGTTCATCGACGCTGTCGATGCCGGTGTCTACGCTTAAAGACCATGCAGTATCGGGGGCTGCTTTATCGCGCGCTCAATCCGCTTTATGCCCGTGACCCGCTCTCTGGACACGGGGCGGCTCTTTACGGTGGCCGTTTCAACCGTCCGGGACAGGCCGCACTTTATACCGCGTTGACACCGGGGACGGCCATTCGCGAGGCCAATCAGGTCGGAACGTTGCAGCCGACGACGCTGGTCGCCTACAGAGCCGATTTCGGCCCGGTTTTCGACACGTGCGACAAATCCATCCTTGGCGCTGACGGGATGGACGATGATCGTCTGGCCGCAAAGGATTGGCGGCTCAAGATGAAGGCCGGCGGCGCGGTCGTTACGCATGACTTCGCAGAGCGTCTCATTGGCGAAGGTTATGCAGGGCTGCTGGTCAGGAGTTTTGCGCCCGGTGCATCTGGCGAAGACCTCAATCTGGTTCTGTGGCAATGGAACACCGGCGCCGGGGACGGGATCGAAGTTGTCGACGACGAAGGCCGTCTGGCCTAGTCTAGGATTCGAAGCGACATGCCTTGCGCCGACACAACAGGCTCGTTCCTAAAACTGTGGCCGCTTGGCGCGTCGTTCGGCTTCCTCCTCTCGCCGGGCCAATTCCCGGCGAATGAAGTCCGGCGCCGCAGAACTCGGACTGGCGGGCATGCCGTTTGTGAGTGTCGGAGGCTGTTCTGGTGTGTGATCGCCAGCCGCTGGCCGTTTTCCGGTCGCTCGCTGAGAACGCGCCTTTTGTCGTGCCCGGCTCAGGAGCACCCGCAGATGTCCTTCGGACAGAGGGTTGCCTGATTTATCAATGGCGCCGCGGTTTGCCAGCTCGATCGCAAGGGTCCGTAATGGCATACCCAGGTCGACAAGGTCCTCGATTTGGGTCAGTCGATTTCGGATTCGCCGTTGGAGGGGTATGAGCCCTGCATCGGCGGCGAGCGCCGAAGCGAGGGCGTCGATCATCTCTGTTGTTGTCATCGGCATCTCAATCGGCAGGGTGATTTTGATCGTCAGTGCGTAACATATACGTATTAAAATGCTATGAGTTACGTTTCTGATACTCGAATGTTACGCTTTGGCGATCAAAACCGGTTCTGGGAGCGATCATCGTCCCGTCGGCTTCGTTGCAGCGCCAGCAATGTCGGCCGCCGGGGGCGCAGACACGGGCGGGAGAAATTCCGCCATTAACACGCGGTCGGTATCCCGGGTCAGGTAACGATCGAGTTCACGGGCCAGCCAGGACCGTAAGTTTTTGGCGCCGCGGCCATTTTCGGCTGATCGGGCGAGGACAAGCTGGCCGATCAGAGCTTCCCGGCGTTTCTGACGCTGCAGTTCGACCTTGGCTTGGCGTGTTTTTAGGGCGCGCACCTTTGCATCGGCTTTCTGCCGGCGGGCGAGCTCGGATTCCAAACGCTCTTCCAGGCTTCGTCGTGGCATCGGCGAGAGCTCCATAGGTAATGGCACTACAGACTGCCGGAGGAACGGAAGGAAGGCAAACATGGTTGTGTGGTATTTTTTAAATGCACGCTTACGACCTGTGGCCAGGTCCGGCTTGCGGATTGCATCGAACTGAGGCATCCTAAGATCGGGCGGAAGGCAATCGCGCCTGCTCTTCGATGCGAGGCGGTCCAGGGCGTTCATGGCAATCTATCACTGCCACACCCATGCGATTTCAAGGGCCGGCGGCAAGTCGATTCTGGGCTGCGCGGCTTATCGGTCGGGCCAGAAGCTTCGCGAAACCTCGGCTAGTCAGGTGAAAACAGCCGCAGCCGCGGCCGCCTATCGCACCGGCGGGGTGGTTGCGAGTGCGGCGGCCGGTCAAGTGCATGACTACTCTCGCAAACAGGGCGTCGAACACGTCGAGATCGTCGTTCCATCGGGGATCACGGCGGCCTGGGTTAGTGACCGGGAAAGGCTATGGAACTTGGCGGATGCGGCCGAGCGCCAGCATAATTCCCGGGTGGCCCGGGAATGGCGGGTGGGGTTGCCGCACGAGTTGTCACGGGATCAGCGCGCGGAGCTTGCGACCGGCTTTGCCCAGGCGATCTGCGACCGGTATGGCATCGTCGCGGACGTCGCGGTGCATGCGCCCTCGTGGACCGGAGATGACCGCAATTTCCACGCCCATATTCTGTGCACCACACGGCAGGTGGCGAATGAAGGGTTTGGTCCCAAAGCGCTTGTGGAATGGTCGAACGCGAAACTTGGGCAACATGGGTTGCCCTACACGTCGCTGCAGATCCGCGAACTCCGGATGGTCTGGGAAGAATTGGCGAACGAGGCATTGGCGCGCGCGGGCCTCGACCTTGCGATCGACCATCGGTCCTATTTGACCCGCGGCGTTGGGCTCGAGCCACGCCGGACGTTGCATGTCGGGCAGCTCTATGCCGAAGCCCGCGACGTCGAGCTTGGAACCGAGCGGTTGTTGCCGGTGCAGCAACTCGACGAGTCCTTAAGCGAGCGGAACGCCGCGGTGCTTCTCGCCGAACCCAGGCAGCTTCTGGATCTCTTGGGACAGGAACGGCATCTGTTCGGCCGATTGGATGTTGCCAAGGCCTTGCACCGGTATGTGTCGGGCGACTGGCAGCGGTTTGAACGTGTGCTCGATACCGTGATGCGATCGCGAGAACTTGTGACGGTCGTCGCAGCCTTTGTCGACGATGTCGGTCGCCGGGTGGAGCCGGTCCACGCCACGCGAGAGACGTTCGAAATCGAGGCGCGGCTTTTGGGCCATGCGGAGCGTCTGGCCAGTCTTGCGGGACGCACGGTTGCACCTCGGCGCATGAAGCACGCGCTGCAGGCCTTTCCATTCCTGAGCGCGGAACAGCGTGGGGCGATCGAGCATGTGTGCGGGTGCCGCTCGATCGCTTGTGTCCGCGGGGTTGCCGGCTCCGGAAAGACGACGATGCTCGCGGCGGTTCGGCAGGCTTGGCAGTCGGAGGGCCGACGAATCGTCGGCGCGGCGCTCGCCGGTAAAGCTGTCGAGGAGCTTCAGTTGGGGTCAGGGATCGAAAGCCGGACGCTTGCTTCCTGGGAGCGATCCTGGGCCGCCGGCTATGACAGTCTGCAGAAGGGCGACGTGATCGTCGTTGACGAGGCCAACATGGTCGGCACCCGACAGATGGTCCGGTTTCTCGAAGCCGTTGAAGTCGCCGGCGCCCGGGTCATTCTCGTCGGGGATGGCGAACAGCTTCAGTCGATCGAGGCCGGCGCGGCGTTTCGTGGGATTTCGGATCGCGTCGGCGTTTATGAGATCGCGACCGTGCGCCGTCAGGAAATCGCCTGGCAGCGCCAGGCAAGCGAATTGTTCGGGCAAGCGGAGACGGCGGCGGCGCTCGATCTTTATCGGCAACATGATGCGATCAAGCTCGCAAGTAGCCGAGATGTCGCCCGCAAGACGCTGGTTGCCGATTATATGGCTGCGGTATTGGCCAACCCCTCGCAGGACATTGTCGCTTTCGCCTATCGTAACCAGGACGTGGATGCGCTCAATCAGTCGATCCGCGATGGGTTGCGGCAGACCGCGGCTCTCGCCGAGGCCGACGAACCGGAACACGTCTTTCAGACCAAAAAGGGCGAACGGAGCTTTGCCCGCGGCGACCGCGTCATGTTTCTTGCGAACGATTTTGAGCTCGGCGTGAAGAATGGCACGCGCGGGCAGGTGTGCGAAGCAGCGCCCGACAGATTGGCCATCGCCGTGGACGGGGACGCTGTTCATGATGCGCGAATCGTCGAGATCGAATCCGAACGCTACGGTGCCGTTTCTCATGCCTACGCGCTGACGATTCACAAGGGTGAAGGCATGACCGTCGACCGATCCTTCGTTATCTCCAGTCCAGGCATGGACCGGCATTTGACCTACGTCGCGATGACCCGACACCGTAAATCCGTTGCCATTTATGCCGGGCAGGACGAATTCCGGTCGCTTGACGCCCTGAAGGACGAAGTGTCCCGCTCCCGTTCGAACCGCGGGATTGGCGACTATCTGACACCCGGCGAGATTGCAGCAATCCGTTCGGACCTTCGTGAAGATCGTGAGCTGGAGTTGCCAAAGACGGAGAAGTCGCTCCAGGCCGTCGAGCGGCGCCGCAAGCCGGTCAAGCTTACCCCCGGCCATAGTTCCCTGAGGATGGCAGACCCTGCCTCGAAAAGAGCGGTCCAGCAGGCGATACAGTCGAAATCATCGTCCACGCGAACCTTTGATGCCGACGCCACGCGTGTGGTGCTCTCCTATGCACGGGCACACGGGGATCTCACGCGTGCGCGAACGAAAGGGGACGTTCAGCCTCATCAGGTGAAGCTGCTCGACACAATGCGTGAGCTTCTGGCAGACGCTTTGGGGGTCGCTCAGGCCACCAAGATACAGAAGGAACTCGACCGGAAACCGAAGCTCGCTGTTATCATTTCGGCGTCGTTCAATGTCGGATTCAATCCGGTGCGGAAGGATCTTGTCCGCGATAAGGTGATCGCGGAGCTGTTCGGAGTTGCCCTCGAACTGGATTCTCGAGCTGGAGGTCCGGATCGCGATAGACAGGTGGGCGAGCGTCGACCGGCGAGACAGCGCGATTACGGTATGGATTTATAGAGATGCAGTTATTGGGATCCCGCCCAAGGGCTGAATCTTGCCGATCTGCTCAAGCAATCGGCAACTTTTAAACCAGTTTACCCATTTGCGGATCTTGAGTTCGACGGCTTTGAGATTGCGCCTTGAGGCGCTCCTGTGGAGCACCTTGGGGACCGAACGAAATGATCCTCACCTACAATGAGACGAAGATAGACGGTCAGCGCCGGGGCTGATGGGCGGAAACCGGTGCAACGCCGCGCATTGGAATTCGGCAAAAAACTGTATGTTACACAAAAACCAAATTCGTTGAACAAGGAGGGCGTGACGTGGCAAAGAACAACCGCGCGTCCGGCCCCGGAGGCCCGATCGCTACGGGCGTCAAGAAGCGCATGGGACGCAACACCCGGACCGGAGGGTTCGTCGAAGACCTGGAAGCCCACAGCAGGCACACGATGATCGTCCAGGTCCGCAGCCCGGATGAGGTCGCACAAACGTCAATTCGGTCCGACCGGGACGTGCGCCCCGGGAAGGCGATCGAGCGCGTAGAGGCCGTCATGCGGGGCGCCGCGGAGGGAGGCCTGACCCTGGGCAAGGACCGGCCGTATCGCCGGGCGTGTCAGCGCGGAGCTGATCGCCGCAGCGAAGGCTCGGACCGGACTCCAGTCCGATACCGAACTCATCGAGTTCGCGCTGGCGAACGTGGCGCTCGAGGATAATTTCGCGGAAGTCTTCCGCGAAGTGAAGGGGCCAGTCGACCCCGACCTCGACCTTAGATTCTAGCATGGACTTCAGCTTCGACGCGGCCGAGCGTGTTCGAAGGCGCGACCTGGGAAGAACGCTCGCTCGTCGACCGGACGACCAGTTGCTCTTTCTCGGCGACGAGGCGTCAGTTGGCGGTGGCCTGCTGCTCGACACCTGTTGTTACATCGACCAGATGACGGGAACCGCCCCCGACACCGTGGTGAGGCTTTTGGACATCAGAACCGTCAACCACTCGATGGTCGCCGTCCAGGAACTCATGGTCGCAGTCGGGGCGCTCAGGAAGGACGATTCGAGGACCCCGCCGCCGTTTCGTCGATCGAGCGGGTTGTGCGGGCCATGCCCGAGCACCGCCTCTTCACGCCGGACTCCGACGTCATGGGCAGAGCCGCCGTCTACGCCGGGATCCTCGGGCTGGACGCAGGGCTATGCCCATGACGACAAGCTGAAGGCACTGCACGACTGCGTGCTGCTCCTCCAGGCAGAGAAGCTCGGACTGACCATCCTGACGGCCAACGCCGCCGAGTTCGACGTCCTGCTCCAGATCCGACCGACCGGGAGAGTTCTGCTCGAACGCGCCTTCGAACACCAACTGTCGCGCGTCCGAGAGCGCGATTACGGCATCGAGATGTAGGAACGAAGGCTGACGTCAGGCCGCTTCCGCAACCTGCATTTCGATATGAAGGCCAGCGCTCGCTGCCATGTTCACGAGCATGTCGAGGCTGAACAGGTTGATCTTGCCGCGCAATAGATCGGAAATGCGCGGCTGTGTAACACCCAGCCGCTTGGCAGCCTGGGCCTGAGTCCAAGACTGGCTATGGATATGGCGTTCCAGCGCGATCATCAAAGACGAGCGCAGCTTCATGTTCACGGCCTCCTGAGGGGTCGCCTCAATGGCATCCCAGACGCTGGAAAAACTGTGTCCGCTCATTGCCCT
Source organism: Aurantimonas coralicida (assembly GCA_011050685.1). GTDB lineage: Bacteria > Pseudomonadota > Alphaproteobacteria > Rhizobiales > Rhizobiaceae > Aurantimonas > Aurantimonas coralicida_A. The sequence goes on along the minus strand of DRFF01000125.1, from coordinate 709 downwards.
AGCTCCTGTGCGAGTTCGCGATAGCGTTTCGAGGCGAGGTTCAGGTCCTGCTGGCTGGTTTTCTGCGTCTTCTTCTGGAAGCAATGCAGGACGTAGAGGGTGCCGGCGAATCTGGCGACGTAGATCACCCGAAATGCCCCGGCCTCGTCGCGTATCCGGATTTCCCGCACGCCTTTGCCGATCGTCGCCATCGGTTTCCAGTCCGCCGGCTCTTCGCCGTTCTGCACCCTGTCGAGCTGAAAGCCTGCCTCTCGCCGAGTCAGGATTGGAAAGGCGCGCAGATCGGCCAAGGCACTGCCGCGAAAGTCCAGAGTCTTTGTCACGCCCAATTATACAAATCTTTGTATAATTGACAAGCTGTCAGCTCCACATCCGTTCGGCGATCGAGCGTTGTTCCTCACCGAGGGCGTTGGCGTAGATCGCCGTCGTCTCGATGGCGGCATGGCCCATCCATTTTCGACAGCATGTTGAGCGGCACCGTCGCGCCGATCGCCGCGACCCCGTAGCCATGGCGCAGACCCTTGGGTGTGGATCGGCGTGCAAAAAGGCCCCGTTAGCGGGGTGATCGGCGTCGAAGAGGGGGACTGACTCAATCCCGATGCAGTTGAGGGGCCGTATGGCGATTTTCCGAAGAGGAGAACGGCCACATGCCCAGTGCTATTTCGCTTTCGTCGTTGATTCCGGCCGGGCTTTCGGTCGAACGTTTCGA
>DRFF01000124.1 GCA_011050685.1 Aurantimonas coralicida | reverse complement strand
AGATGTGTATAAGAGACAGGCCGTAGCCGGTCCGCGACGGCGGTTTGACGCTCGGCCCGCCGCTCTCCGACCAGTCCAGTACGAAGCTGTCGCCCCCCGTTCCCGACTCGACCGACCACTTGACACCGACAGCGCCCTCGCTCGACGACAGCGCCCCATACTTGGCCGCATTGGTGGCCAGTTCGTACAGACTCAAGGCGATCTTCTGGGCGGGGTCGGACAAAAGCCGCTGGTCCGGGCCGGTCGCCACAACCCGCACGTCCTCCGTGTTGAATGGCCTCAAGATCGCTTCCACCAATTCGGTCAACCGCACCGATCCGTAATCGACATTGAACAGGACCGAATGGACGTTGCTGAGGGCGTTCAGTCGGCCAGCGAATTCCTGGGAGAACTCAGCGAGATCGGCGGAGTTCCGGCGGGTCAGCGAAAAGAGGGCGTTGACGCTGGCGAGGATGTTCTTGACCCGGTGGTTGAGCTCGTGGCGCAATTCCTCCTGATGCGCGATGTAACGGGCCAGGGCGTACTGGCGACGGCGCGCTCTGAGGGCGGTATCGACCGACGTGGTCAGTTCGGCGGGATGGACCGGCCGCTGCTTGATGATCAGCTTTGAGCGCGGCATCAGCTCCAGCAGGCGACCAGCGGCTTTGTTGAGATGCAGCGCCTGATCCAGCAGCACGATGATCGGGAGTTCCGACCAGTCGTCCTGTTGCGCCAGCATTTCGGCGATGAGGCTCAGCGATTTTTCGGTTAGCCCCTCCTGGCTCACGACCAGCAGTCCCGCGTCTGCTCTCAAAAGAGCCTGGAACTCGGACAAGTCTCCGGCCGCGACCGCGGCGAAGCCGGCATCGGTCAGCACCTGACGCAGCGTCGCGCTATCGCCGCCATAGGGCGCGTGAATTACCACCGGCAATTCGGCGGCGGTGGGAATGCCGTCGATATCGGCGGGCATCAGGCCGGCATCGGCGAGGGACTGCCCGGCGGGGGTTGAACAAACTCCCGTATGCTGATCCCGTCGGTGTCGATCTGGAACTGGCGGACATCGAGATCGTGGGGACCGTGGCGCTTCTTGACCACGGTGATCGTGCGGCGGACAACGGCCGGCCATTCGTACATGCGCAGGAACACCACGGTGTCGCCGAGAAAGCTGACGTCGACGGCTGTCTCCATATTGTGACCGAGCAGCCCGTGCTGGGCGACGATCAGGATGGTCAGGACGCCACGCCGCGAGAGATATTTCAGCAGCGTCTGGATCTGCATGATCGCTTCCTGCGGGTTCGGCAGCCCCGCGACGTAACCGGTAAAGCTGTCGATCACCACCACACCGGCATGATTGCCATCGGCCGATTGCTGCGCGATTTGCGAGAATTCGCCCTGCGACACCGCACCGGGACTGAAATCCCAGAGTTCGAGCTTCCCGTCATCACGATATTTGCGCAGGTGCAGTCCGAGCCCCTCCGACCGCCGGAAGAAGGTTTCCACCCGCTCCTCGAACAGAAACAACGTGACCGATTCCCCCCGCTCCAACGCGGCATAAGCGTAGAGCGAGGCGAGCGTCGACTTGCCGGTGCCCGACTGTCCGACGACAAGCGTCGTCGTGCCCGGCTCCATGCCGCCGCCGAGCATGTCGTCGAGCGCATCGACGCCGGACTTGATCAAATCCTCTCGGCCTGCCTCCGGCGCGAGTTCCGGCACGATCCGCGGAAACACGCGAACACCACCTGTCTGGATCGCCATGTCGTGATAACCGTCGAAGAAACTCACGCCGCGCATCTTGCGGATATCGATACGGCGTCGCGCCTGGCCGTATTCGGGCAGGAATTTTTCCAGGTGGAACAGTCCATGCGCCAGACTCTCCACCACCGAATCGCCGCCAACATCAGGCGTCAGGTCGATGAAAAGCGTGGCGATCCCCTGTCGCGCGACCATCCGCTTGAACGACAGGATTTCCTCGTGGAACTTCTGGTCGTCCCGGCTGAGCTGGCGGATTTCGAGGATCGAATCATAGACGATACGCTGCGGCTTGACCCGCGCAATCGCCTTGTCGACCGCCTCGCGCGTGCGATCCAGGCGCACGTCGGAAGCATAGAAGATCGTCTGGTCGTCTCCGGAATCGTCCGCAGCGGCTGTGTGCAGTTCCTCGACCTGGATGCTGTCGAGCGTCCAGCCGTGGGACGCCGCGATCTGCGCCAGTTCGTCCTTGCTCTGCGACAGTGAGACATACAAGACCGACTCACCGGCGGCGACGCCGGCGAGGAGAAACTGCAGTGCGAAAGTCGTCTTGCCGGTGCCAGGTCTGCCTTGCAGCAGATACAGATGCCGGCCCGGCAGCCCGCCGCCCAAAATCGTGTCGAGGCCCTTGATCCCGCTGGAAAACTGGCCGTTGTTTTTGGCCGGCGACTTCGTGGCCAGCTTTTTGGCCGGCAGTTTCGTGGCCGGCTTTTTTTTCGGTGGCATCGCGATTCCGCTTTCCAGTGGGTCGAAAATCCGGACCATTTCGGCAGATCGGCCGCGTGTCAAGCTGACGCCTCACCGCCCAAGCGGGACCGCGACGCTCTGATTTGGCGGCTGGGCGACGGTCCGAAAACCATCCCCGGGCGTCGGCGATCCGTCGCTTGCCCGGCTACGAATATTTTCCTGCGCGCTTGCCACGTCGCTAATGCGGCAGATCGTCGCTTCGGTCGGATATGGTCCGCCCCCCGCACGGCTTCGTGCGAACGCCCAAAACCGGGGACCGAAGCGATTTGCACCGGCTTTCCGGCGGAAAGAGCGCTGCGCACCAACAGCGTTTGCAGGCTGCTGCGAGCCTTGCGCCTCCCCTGTCCGGCTTAACCTTTCGGCAAAGTTCGCCTCCTTACAAGGGCTTGCTTATAAAACCCTGGATTGTCGCCATGTCGCTTCGTTCTCGTCTCTTCGTCTCGGTTCTTTTCGCCGCGTTCGTCGCTGCGCTGGCGGTCGGCATACCGCTTTTCCTCGGCGCAGACCGTCTGGTCGAGCAAGCGGCAGAGCGCGAACTTGGCATCATGCAGCGCAAGCTCGATCGCTCGATCACCGCCGAGGTCGACAAGGCGCTCAGCCTCGCGGCTCTGGTGGCGCGCCAGCCAGCCGTAGGGCAAGCCGTCGCTTTCGACGATCGGCAGCGCCTGGCGGATATCTTCGTTCCCGGCTTTGACGCGATGAAGACGCAATACGGTGTGGAGCAGTTCCAGTTTCACACCCCTCAGGGAATTTCCTTCCTGCGCGTCCACAAGCCGGAAAAGTTCGGCGACGACCTGTCTTCGTTCCGCTTCACGGTCGTCGAGGCCAACGCCAACAAGACGCCGGTCATCGGGCTGGAGCGCGGCCGTGCCGGGATCGGTGTTCGAGCCGTCCACCCGATCGAATACAACGGACGCCACGTCGGCACCGTCGAATTCGGACTGGGCTTCGGACAGGAGTTCATCTCCGGCTTGACCGACAGCGCCGATGACGAGGCGGAGCTCTACATCTTCCCAATGGACGAAGTCGCGACCTTTGCCGCCAAGGATACCGCCGATGCCCGTTCGGCGGCGACCTTCCAAGGCGAGCCGCTGCTCGACGGTGCCACCTTGGCACGCGTCCGCGATGGCGAGACGGTTCCCACAACGTCTGTCATCGGCGGACAGCCCCATGTCGGTGTCGCCCGTCCGATCAAGGACTTCGCCGGCAATGTCTCCGGTGTGGCGCATCTGCTGACCTCGCAGGCGGCGCTGCAGGCCATCTCGAGTGAAATCAGCTGGACCGCCGCTTTCGCCGCCTTGCTCGCTATGGGACTGGCCATCGTCGTCGCGCTGTTCGTCGGTCGCCGTATCGGCGGCGCAATCAGCGGCATGGCCGACAGGATGTCCCAACTCGCCGGCGGTGATCTGACCACTGAGATTCCTGCCCTGGAGCAGAAGGACGAGATTGGCCGGATGGCGAATGCGGTGTTGGCGTTCAAGCAAGCGGCGTTGGAAAAGCAGCGGGTCGAGGCCGAGGCGGTGACGCGGCGCGAGGAGGCCGAGGCCGAGCGGCGCCAGAACGGCGAGCGCCAGCAGATGACGGCGCAGGAGCAGGAGCTGGTGGTCGGCGAGATCGGTTCGGGCCTCGCCAAGCTGTCGGACGGCGATCTGACCTATCGCATCGAACAGAGTTTCCCGGCCGCCTATGTGAAGCTGAAGGACGACTTCAACGCGGCGATGGACGAGCTCAGCGAGACCATGTCGACGATCGCCGGCACGACGGGCTCGATCCGCTCGGGTACCGGCGAGATCAGCCAGGCCTCGGACGATCTGGCCCGGC
>DRFF01000123.1 GCA_011050685.1 Aurantimonas coralicida | reverse complement strand
GTGTTCAGGCCGCTTTCGTCGATGAAGACCAGCTTCCTCGGATCGAGATCGAGCTGCGCCTCGAACCAGGCTCGGCGCGCGGCCAGGACGTCGTCGCGCTGCTGCTCCGCGGCGTGCGCAGTCTTTTTTTCCACGTGATGCCGCGTCGGTCGAAGAACCGCCACAGTGAGCCGATGCCAACTTTAAGGCCACGATCATCGGCCAGACGACGCTGCATCTCGTGAAGCGTGATGTCGTCGGTCTCGTCAACCAGAGCCAGCAGGACATCAGCTTCCACGCTGATCGCCGACTTCGTCGCGGCCTACAACTATTGCCCGACGTTTGAAGCCCTTGCGCGCCATCACCTCGTACGAAGCCATCTGCAAAGCATGAACAGACGAACCGTTCCGGTTCAATCACAATCCGCACCACCAAATTCCGGGACCGAACATCTAGGCGGTGCGGTCGCTTCCCAATTCACGCCGGTGGCAAGGCCGCTTGACAAAAACTTCAGAAGGTGAAAAATTTTTCTAACATTGAAAAAGAGCCCGCTAACCGGACAGCGGTAATGGGAGCGAAACATGATCTCCAAGGCGGCGATGCCTCGCTTCGAGACCGATACGGTACGCCGCGTGACTTGGGCTCCGACGCCGACGGAAGATCGTCGCCCCAAATCTCGGCACCATGATGCCGTTCCGATCTCGACCATCCGTGCGACGCCAACGCCATCGCGCCGGACAGGCGCCAGGAGAACGAGCGACCGCACCTAGCCCTGCTTCGCGGCGGCGTCCGCAACGGTCTCGTTCCGGATGAGAACGGGGGACCCGCTCGGTCGTGAAGGCGAGCGCCAAGGCTTAGTCAGCATGAGGCCGGCATGCACCCTAACGACACGGCCAAAGAGGAGGAGAAGCAGCGATGTATGACAAGGAAAAGGATCTGGTCGATTCATTCGTCCGCGGCCGACTGGGCCGGCGGGAATTCCTGAAGCGGATGGGATATCTCGGCATTGGGACCATTGCCGCGTCGAGCCTGATGGCCTCAGCCGCGACCCGCGCGTTTGCGCAGGCGTCGGACTTCGACTGGATGAAGCACAAGGGTACGTCCCTCAAGTTGCTTCTCAACAAGCATCCCTATGCCGACGCGATGATCGCCGATATCGAGGCGTTCAAGACCCTGACCGGCATGGACGTGACTTATGACGTGTTCCCCGAGGACGTCTATTTCGACAAGGTCACCGCGGCGCTCTCGTCGGGCTCGTCCGAATACGACGCACTGATGACCGGCGCCTACATGACCTGGACCTATGGTCCGGCCGGCTGGATCGCCGACCTCAACGAGTATATCAAGGATCCGGCGAAGACCGCCGCGGCCTGGGACTGGGAGGACTTCCTGCCCGGTTTGCGGGCCTCGACCGCTTGGGACGGCACGCCGGGCTCCGAACTCGGTTCGGGCGACGCCAAGCAGTGGTGCATCCCCTGGGGCTTCGAGCAGAACAATATCTCCTACAACAAGACGATGTTCGAGAAGGCCGGTGTCGAGCCGCCGAAGGACATGCCGGCGCTGCTCGCCGCCTGCGAAAAGCTCAAGAGTGTTGACGCCAACGTCTATCCGATCGGGGTGCGCGGCTCGCGTTCCTGGGCGACCATCCATCCCGGTTTCCTCTCCGGCTACAGCAATTTCGGCGAGAAGGACCTGATGAACAATGGCGGCGTTCTCAACGCGGCCATGAACACCGACGGCTCCAAGGCCTACCATCGCGACTGGGTGAAGATGATCCAGGACTACGGCCCGAAGAACTGGTCGACCTACACCTGGTACCAGGTCGGCACCGATCTCGGCGCCGGCGCCTCGGCGATGATCTACGACGCCGACATCCTCGGCTATTTCATGAATGGCGGCGACAACAAGGAAGCAGGCAACATCGCCTATGCGGCGATCGCGCCCAACCCGTCGGCAGACGCGCCAACGCCGAATGTGTGGATCTGGTCCCTGGCCATGTCCAACTTCTCCAAGAACAAGGACGCCACCTGGTACTTCATGCAATGGGCTTCCTCGAAGGAGCATGACCTCTTCGGTGCCCGCAAGATGGACTTCGTCAATCCGGTCCGGACCAGCGTCTGGAAAGACCAGGAGTTCATCGAGCGCATCCAGTCGAAATATCCCGGCTATGTCGAGCAGTTCGAGGTGTCGTCGCCCGGCGCCAAGATCTACTTCACCCCGCAGCCGCTGTTTTTCGACGTGACCACCGCCTGGGCGGCGATGCTGCAACGCATGGTCGCCAATGAGGTGCCGGTCGACGAGGGCCTCGACCAACTCGCCGCCAGCATCGACGAGCAGCTACAGCAGGCCGGCCTGCAATAAGCATCGTGGGCCGCGCCGTTCCTGAGGGCGGCGCGGCCAATTCTTCGAAAGCGAACTGAGATCTTGTCCGGTGGAGCTTCCGCCGGACGACGGGGAGGCGTGGAATGTCGGCAGCAGAGCCAGCAGCAGCTGAACGCGCGGGCGTCGCAGCCAGACGCAGGCGGCGGACCAACTGGCTTCCCTATCTGCTCAGTCTGCCGGCCCTGCTGGTGACAGTCTGGATTCTGATCCCCTTCGTCACGGCGGTCTATTACTCGCTGCTGCGTTACCGGCTGAGCCTGCCGCAGCTGCAGGGCTTCATCTGGTTCGACAATTATCTCCAATTCCTCACGGACAGCCGCTTCTGGGGCACCGTCCAGGTCTCGCTGCTCTACACAGTGCTCACCGTCGTGGTCGAACTGCTGCTGGGCCTTGGCATCGCGCTGCTGCTGCAACGCCCGACTCGCTTCAACAACCTCGTTTCGATGCTGCTTCTGTTGCCGCTGATGGTCGCGCCGGCGCTTGCGGCACTGATGTGGAAGCTGATGACCAATCCGAATTTCGGGGTCCTGAACTATCTCGTCAGCCTCGTCGGCTTCACTGATTTCCGCTGGGCGTCCAGCCCGTCATCGGCGCTGTTCACCGTGGTCCTGGTCGACGTCTGGGTCTACACGCCTTTCATCATGGTGCTGCTCCTGGCCGGGCTTCGTTCGCTGCCCAAGCAGCCCTTCGAGGCGGCCGCTCTCGACGGGGTACCGAAGAGTTTCGTCTTCTTCCGCATCACCATGCCGATGCTGATGCCCTACATCCTGACCGCGTCGTTGTTCCGCATGCTTGAGTCGATCCAGCAATTCGACATCATCTACGCGATGACGCAGGGCGGCCCCGGCAATACGCTGACCGTCTTCCAAGTCGAATCCTATCTGCAGTTCTTCCAGTTCACCAATGTCGGCCGCTCGGCGGCCCTTCTGATGGTGCTCTGGGCGATCACCTTCGCCCTGTCGAACGTCTTCGTGAAGAACTGGCTCCGTCTGCGCGAACGCGCGCACGGCAACGTCTGAGGTCACCCGCCATGGATCACGTCAGCCCCCTCGAGCGCACGGTCAGGATCGTCCTGATCAGCCTCGTCCTGATCTTCTTCATGTTCCCGATCGTCTGGATCATCCTGATGTCATTTCAGACCAACGAGCAGGTGCTGCGCATTCCGCCGAGCCCGTTCTTCGAGCCGACGCTTGTCAACTACACGGCGCTGATCACCGGTAAGCTGCGGACCGCGGCTGGTTCGCTCGACATCGCCTTCATGAGCAACCTCTGGAACTCGGTCATTCTGTCGGTGTCCTCGGTCGCCCTGTCACTGGTCCTTGGCGTTCCGGCGGCCTATGCCTTCGCCCGCTACAAGTTCCGCTTTTCCGAGGACATCGCCTTCACGCTGTTGTCCTTCAAATTCGCCCCACCGCTGCTCGTTCTCTTGCCGCTGACCCTTTATTTCCAGGCGATCGGCCTCGCCAACACCTATATCGGCCTGATCTGGGTCTACCAGCTGATCACCCTGCCGCTGATCCTGTGGATCGTGCGCGGCTATTTCGAGGACATCAGCCCGGACATCGAGGGCGCCTACCGCATCGCCGGCCATTCCTGGGCGAAGACCTTCTTCAAGATCTCGATCCCCCTGGCCATGCCGGGTATCGCGGCCGCCGCCCTGCTCTCCTTCATTTTCGCGTGGAACAACTTCGTCTTCGCGCTGGTGCTGGCCTCGGCCGACAAGCAACCGGTGACCGTCGGCGCGCTCGCCTTCGTCACCGCCTCCGGCATCCAGTACGGCCAGATTGCGGCGGCGATCGTCCTGTCGATCACGCCGACCCTGGCTCTTGCCCTGTTCGCCCAGCGCTATCTCGTCGAGGGCCTGTCGCTTGGCGCGGTGAAAGGTTGATCCGATGGCGACTTTGACCCTCGACCACATCACCAAGCGCTACGGCAAGGAAACCGTCCTCGACGACATTTCGCTCAGCGTGGCGGACGGCGAGACGGTGGCGATCTTCGGCCCGTCCGGTGCCGGCAAGACCGTTCTTCTGAGGCTGATCGCGGGGATGACGGAGCCCGAAGAAGGCGAACTCCTCATCGATGGCGAGGACATGATCGGCGTCGCCCCCGAACGTCGGGCGGTGGGCATGGCGTTCCAGAATTTCGCGCTTTTTCCGCACATGACCGCCTTCGAGAACATCGCCAGCCCCCTGCGCGCGCGCCACTCGACCAGCGAAAAAGTCGCCGAGGGCGTCGGGCGCATCGCCCGCCTTTTGAAAATCGACCACGTCCTCGATCATGCCCCTCGCGCGCTGTCCAACGGGCAGAAGCAGCGCACCGCCCTCGCCCGCGCCCTCGTCGCCGCGCCCCAACTGCTGCTGCTCGACGACCCGCTGCGCAATGTCGACGCCAAGCTGCGCTTCGAGATGCGCCTCGAGCTGCCGCGTCTTCTGGAAAAATTCGGCTCGACCACGCTCTATGTCACCCAGGATTATCGCGAGGCGATGGCGCTCGGGGATCGGATCGCCGTCCTCATCGCCGGCAAGTTCATCCAGGTCGGAACGCCGGAGGACATCTACGACCGGCCGGCGACCGTCGAGGTCGCAAGGCTGTTCGGCGATCCGGGCATCAACATCTTCGAATGCCGGGTCGAGGCCGGCGCCTCCGGGCCGGTGGCCGTGTTCGGCGCGAACCGGCTGCCGATCGGCCGCGAATACCAGTCGGTGGTGGGCAGCGACGTCATGCTTGGCGTCCGGCCGGAGAATATCGATTTCGTCGGCTCCGGCGATGCTGGCGGCATCGCCACGCGGGTGGCGGCGTTGCTGCCGCTCAACGACCGGCTGGTGCGCCTCCTGGTCACCGACGACGGTCAGGAACTCTACGCCTCGCAGGACGCTGGCGAGATTGCCGCGACGGAAGGCGCGCGCGTCCCGGTCCGGATCGCGCCGTCGTCGATCATCCTGTTCGACCGCGCAAGCGGTCGGCGCATCGTGCCTCAAGCTCAAAGGGAGGCGGCATGAGCGCTTCGGTATCGCTGCGCGGCGTCAACAAGATCTATGCCGCGAAGGCCAAGAACCCGATCTACGCCGTCCGCGACTTCGACATAGAGATCAAACCCGGCGAAATCGTTGCGCTGCTTGGCTCGTCCGGCTGCGGCAAGACCTCGACATTGCGCATGATCGCCGGTTTTGAGGAGGTGACAAGAGGTGAAATCCTGATCGACGGCAGGCCGATCCACAAATTGCGCCCCGCCGAGCGCAACGTCGCCATGGCCTTCGAGGGCTATTCGCTCTACCCGCCGCTGACCCTGCGCGAGAACATCGCCTTCGCCCTGAAATCGGAGCGGCTCGACGCGGCGGAGAGCAAGCGCCGGGTCGACGATATCGCCCGGATGCTCGAACTCGGGGCCCATCTCGACCGCTATCCCTCGACCGTGTCGGCGGGG
>DRFF01000122.1 GCA_011050685.1 Aurantimonas coralicida | reverse complement strand
AGTTCGACTGCGCGATTTCGTAGGGCCGTCGTAACGTTCCCTGTGGATCGTATTTCGCGATCGCCTCTTCAATGAGAGCCTGCATCCGCTCGCCATCGATACCCGCCTGCTGCGCCGGTCCCTCGAGCCAAGCATTCACCTGCTTCGGCTGGACGAGGTTGCGGGCCCGCTCCTTCTCCTCCTTGGGTACGGTGCCGAGCGTCACCCCCTCCGAGGTCGCCTTTTCGACGTAGCTCGCGAGTACGTCCTCGTAGATCGTGCTGAACTGGCTGTCATAGAGTTCTGTGACGATCTCATCCGACACGGCGCGCACGTCGTCCGGCAGACCCTCATAGACCTGTAGATTCATGATGGTCGCGGCGGGGGCGTGCGGACCGTCGCCGATATCGTAGAAGTTCGGCGCGATCTCATGGAGATTGTAGGCGATAGCGGTGACGAAGTCGAAGCCGTAGACACCATCGAGAATGCCGCGTTCCAGCGCCTGGTATACTTCCGGTGCGGCCATCGGGATGGCGGTGCCGCCGAGCGCCTCGATCACGTCGACTGCGACGCCGTAGCCGCGGATGCGCTTGCCGCGCAGTTCCTCCAGCGACTGGATAGGCTCGCGCAGAACGAGCGGCGCGTAGTTCCAGTTGGTCCAGTAGAGGACCTTCGAGCGATGGCGCTGCTCCCATTCGGCGCGCAGCGGCTCAAACTGGGCGTAGACGTCGCGGCACACCTTCTGCAGCGCGTCGGCATGGTTCATGCGGTAATACCATTCAAGCCCGCGCGTGACGGGAAGCTCGGCCTGGTAATAGCCGGGCGAGATCAGGCTGATCTCCGAGGTGCCGTCCCGGACCGCGGAGAGATGTTCACCGACCTTGTTGAGCGAGCCCGACCAGTAGCGGCGCACCGTGACTTCGCCATTGGTGCGCTTCTCCAACTCGTCGAGGTACCAGCGGTCAATCCAGGATGGACCGGCGGTTTCCGAGACGTAGCTGTCAAACTTGAGCGGGGTGGCCGCCGAGACGATAGACGGTGTTCCGAGCAGCAGGCTGCCGGCCGTCGCGGCTGTCGATTTCAGGAATGTTCTGCGTTCCACCTTTTTTCCTCCTGGCTTCATGTAGATTGATAGATCTCAGGCGTCCGCCTCTCCGCGGGCCTCGGCCATTCGGCGGAGGTTTGTCTTGAGGATCTTGCCGTAGCTATTCTTAGGAAGGTCTTCGACGAAGACGTAGCGCCGCGGCTTCTTAAACGAGGCAATGCTGGCCTTGCACCAGGCATCGAGCTCCGCCTTGCCGAGGCTCGCGCCATCGGTCGCCACCACGAAGGCGACGACCTCTTCGCCCCATTCCGGGTCGGGACAGCCGATCACCGAGACCTCGAAGATGGCCTCATGGGCGAGCAGAGCCTCCTCAACCTCGCGCGGATAGATGTTGGTTCCGCCGGAGATAATGACGTCCTTGGAGCGGTCGGTCAGCGTTAGGAAACCGTTGGCGTCCAGCCGGCCGAGATCGCCGGTCTTCAGCCAGCCATCCACAAGCGTGGAGCGCGTGGCCGCCTCGTCCTGCCAGTATCCTGGCATCACAGTGTCGCCGCGGACGACGACCTCCCCGACCTCGCCGACCGGACACTCCGTCATCGCCTCGTCGACAACACGAACCTCCACGCAGGACTGCGGATAGCCGACCGAGACCCGACGAGCCTTCGCCTCCGGGTGACTATCGTCAGCGACCAGATCGCGGGGCAGGACTGTGATCGTCATCGGGCTCTCGCCCTGGCCGTAGATCTGGACGAACTTTGGCCCGAAGACGGAGAGCGCTTCATCTATATCGGCGAGATACATGGGCCCGCCGCCATAGATGATCGATCGGATGCCCGCGCCGCGGTAGCCGGTCTGCCTGGCATGGACGACTAGGCGCTTGACCATGGTCGGGGCGGCGAAGAAGACGAGATTGCCGAGCTTTTCGCCGAGTTCGCGTATCTCGTCTGGATCGAAACTCTTCGAGCGCGGGATGACGTGGCAGGCGCCCGCCCGCACGAAGGGAAAGTTGTAAAGCCCGGCACCATGCGACATAGGCGCGGCGTAGAGCGAGTGATCGCCGGCCGAGGCCGTGTCGACATCAAGCGCGAAGCTGGTCGACATCATGCGCAGCATCATGTGCGTCGTCATCACGCCCTTGGGACGGCCGGTCGTGCCCGAGGTGTAGAAGAGCCAAGCGACATCGTTATCGTCCGCCGGCACTGGCGGCCGATAGTCGGTCGGCTGCGCCCGCTCGATCACCTCGGCGAACTCCGGATCGCCGATCCCGATCTCTCGAACGCCCCATTCTGGTGTGAGCGTGTCCGTGAGAATTGCGCCGGTCTCCGTAATCGCAAGCTTCGCGCCCGCATTGCCGATGATCCATGCTGCCTCTCTCGCATGCAGCTTGTTGTTGATCGGCACGACGACCGCGCCCAGCCACAGCACCGCATAGAGCAGTTCAAGATATTCCGGGCAGTTCTTCGCGAACAGAGCAACGCGGTCACCCCGTTCGATCCCATGACGGGTGGTGAGATGACCGGCGAGCGCTGCGCTTCGGCGCGCGAAGCCATCATAGGTCGTATGCAGCGTCTCGCCGAGGCGGATGGCGGGCGCGTCCGGACGAATTCGTGCCGTCTGATGAAGCCAGATCGCCAGGTTCACGGGCTTCAAGCCTTCTGCGTTTCGAGCACCGAAACGTAATTGGCCACGGCCGATCCGCCCATGTTGAAGACGAGGCCGATATTGGAATCCTTCTTCTGCATCTCGCCCGCCTGGCCGGTAAGCTGCCGGTAGGAGATGGCGTGCATGGAGACGCCGGTGGCGCCGACCGGATGCCCCTTGGCCTTCAAGCCGCCGGAGAGGTTCACCGGCAACTTGCCGTCGCGGTAGACGGTACCGTCCTCAAGGGCGCGGGCGCCCTGACCCTTTTCAGTCAGGCCCATCGCCTCGTAGGTCAGCAACTCGGCGATGGTGAAGCAGTCGTGGACCTCAGCGAAATCGACATCGTCGATGGTGATGTCCGCCTTCTCGATCGCTTCCCGGAACGCCCGTTCCGGGCCTTCGAAGAGCAGAAAGTCGCGGGCAGACATCGGAATGAGGTCGCTCACATGGACCGCCGAACGAAAGCGCACGGCCCTCGGGAAATTGGCTGCGTTCTCCTCGGTTGTCATGACGATCGCCGCGGCGCCGTCGGTGACGAGGGAGCAGTCCGTCAGCCGCAGCGGCGGCGCGATCTCGGGATTGCGGTTGCTGATTTGGCTCGCCTCCTCGAAGGTGAACTCCCGCTGCATGTGGGCAAGCGGGTTCTTCATAGCGTTGCCGTGGTTCTTGACGGCGATCTTCGCCATCGCGTCCATCGGGCTGGAATAGCGCTTTTCGTAGTCCTTGGCGGCGACCGCGAAGACCTGGGGAAAGCTGAGCGAGGCTTCGCCGGGATCGTTCTGATAGCTGGCGCCGGCGAGCGCCGTCGTCACGTCAGCGGTCGGCCGGTGGGTCATCTTTTCAGCACCGACGACGAGAACGGTCTTCGCCTTGCCAGCTTGGATCGCGTTCATGCCGGCATGGATCGCTGCGGAACCGGAGGCGCAGGCATTCTCGGCACGCATGCTGGGCTTGAAGCGGAACTCTGGATAGGCCTGATGAATGAGAGATGAGGCGAAGCCGTCGGTAACCAGGCCCGAATTGAAATGGCCAAGGAAAACGGCGTCGATCTCCTTAGGATCAAGCCCTGCTTCCTCAACAGCTTGGCGCGTTGCCTCGACGATCAGCTCCTCGAGATTCTGTTCCAGCCGACCGAACTTGGTGTGGCCACTGCCGACGATGCTGATTGTGTTCGTCATGATGATCTCCTCCACTCCTATCCTAGATAGCCACAGCGTCGCCGGTCTGATAATCCGTGAAACTACGTAGTTGAATACGTGGTGCTACCTGATGAGGCATGCGCCAGAGGCCGCTATGTTCGACACCTCGACCCCTGACAGGGCCGCACGCTTCGGTTTTTGTCATTCGCCGGCGGCCCAACTCATCGTGCGCCACCGGTGCGTCATCGAGGTGAACGAAGCGCTCGAGCGCTTGTTCGATTTTGCGCGCGGCGAACTGGTGGGCTGCTCCGTCCAACGCCTCTATCCCTCGGCGGCCGATTTCAAACGCATCGGAGACATGTGCGAGCATGTGCTGAGGCAGGGCGGCGGCACCTTCTACGAGGACGAGCGCTTCATGCAGACGAACAAGGGCGAGATCTTCTGGGCCCGCGCGCGGGGTACAACGCTGACCCCCGACGACCCCTTCGCCCTTATGATCTGGAGTTTCGACCGGATCGACAGCCGCCAGTATCGGTCGGTGAAGCTGACTGTTCGCGAGCGCGAGATCGCCAATTTTGTTGTGAACGGTCTCACCTCTCGGCAGATAGGGACGGCGCTCGGTATTTCGCATCGGACGGTCGAGGTTCACCGTTCACGGCTGATGAAGAAGTTTAAGGTTGGCAACACCGCCGAACTGGTCTCGGAAATCGTTCTCGCCGTATGATTGGAGCAGAACGGCGATTGGATAAGGTGACCCAGCGAGAGATTATCTAATCGTGTCGTTGCCGTGGTGATCACAACGAGGATCAGCCTATATGTGATAATGCCCTTTATCTGATATAGGAAAGGCAATCTTGGCGATGAAGATAAAAGGTCTCGATAAACTCACTCGCGAGCTCAAGGACGCGGAAAAGGCGTTCGCTGGGATGGACGGTGAATTTGGAAAGGTCAGCTTCGACCCCCAGGATCCGGCGAGCATTGATGCCGCCATCCAGGAAATGGAGCGTCTGGTCGATGAACGGGTCGGACGCTATGCGTCCAACTCTCTCGTCGGGCCGATGGCCGAGCAAATGAAGGAAAGTTTCCGTGAGAGTCTTCTGGAGAAGGCAGCTGCTGCACGTCTCGGCGAGGACGAGGCCGAATAATGAGCATCGATCTGTTCACCCAAATCAATAATGCGGTCCTCGATCTGCAAGCCGCTGACCTGCAATCCTATGACCGCCCGCTCCGGGCTCTCAATAAGCTTCTGCACCACGAAGAGCTTCATGCAGCGAATAGGAAGCTGACGGACGGGGTGGATCTGGACGCCTTCATCGCCGAGAGCGAGGCGACCCAGGGCAGCATGGTGGGCAGTGCCAATCTGGTCTGGCCGGAAAGCCGCGATCAACAGCTAGGGCTGACCCTGCTTCTGATCGCGAAGTTCGCCGAGAACCCCGAAGAAATTGCCCAATTCGGCCATACTTTCTTCTACAGCGGATCGAAGATCATGGCTGGCGTGCATGGGGTCACGCGCCAAATCATCATTCCCTTCGCCCGGGATTATAAGGCCTACGTCTTGAGCCAGGGAAACACGACGCTGCAGGTGGTCCGCCCGTTGTCGAAACGGATCTTCATTGTCCATGGCCATGACGACGGGGCACGGGAAACGGTGGCTCGCTTCCTCGAGCGCATCGGGTTTGAAGCGGTCATCCTGCACGAGCAGGCCAATCGCGGGCGAACCGTAATCGAGAAAGTCGAAGCCAACAGTGATGTGAGCTTTGCCGTCGTCCTGCTGACCCCTGACGATGAGGGTTGCGTTAAAGGCGGCGCGGTCGAGCCCCGGGCGCGCCAGAACGTGCTGCTGGAACTCGGCTACTTCATCGGAAAGCTTGGCCGCGCCAACGTCTGTGCGCTGAAAAAGGGCGCCGTCGAGATCCCGAGCGACTTTGCGGGCGTTGTCTGGGAGCCCATGGATGCAGCAGGCGGATGGAAGTCGAGCCTCGGCCGGGAGCTGCAGGCGGCGGGGCATGCCATCGACTGGAATCAGGTGATGCGATGAGCCAGCTTGTCGCTTTCGGCCACTCCCCTGCTCTGCCCGCTCTTGTGGCGGCTGCTGACGCCCAGGCGCAGCGACTTTTCTTCGAGTTCTTCGCCTCGAACATTCGTAATCCGAATACGCGCGAGGCATATGCCCGGGCGGTTGGCGACTTCCTCGCCTGGTGCGACCAGGCGGGAGTACCGTCGATCGCCGCCGTTCAGCCGCTGCACGTGGCCGCTTATATCGAGATCCTGACGCAGGAGCTGGCGGCGCCGACCGTCAAGCAGCGCTTGGCCGCGATCCGCATGCTGTTCGACTGGCTGGTGGTAGGCCAAGTGGTGCCGGTCAACCCAGCCGCTTCGGTGCGCGGGCCGTCCCACAGCGTCAAATGCGGCAAAACCCCGGTGCTGGACCCGCAGGAAGCCCGCCAGCTGCTCGATGCCATCGATGTCAGCACGCCGATCGGACTGCGCGATCGGGCATTGATCGGGCTGATGGTCTACTCGTTCGCACGCATTGGCGCTGCGCTGAGCATGAAGGTCGAGGACGCCTACATTCAGAACCGCCGCCTGTGGGTGCGGTTGCACGAGAAGGGCGGCAAGCGCCATGAAATGCCCTGCAACCACAATCTCGAAACCTACTTACATTCGTATCTCGAAGGCTGCGGCATTGCCGAGGATCGCAAGGGGCCGCTGTTCCGGACAATCGGCCGGGGAACGCGAGAACTGACCATGACGCCCCTGCCCCAGGCCAACGCCTATGCGATGATCCAGCGCCGCGCTGCGGCAGCCGGGATCGGCACGAAGATCGGCAATCACACCTTCCGCGCCACCGGCATCACCGCCTACCTCAAAAACGGCGGCACGCTCGAGCGCGCCGCGGCGATGGCGAACCATGCCAGCACGCGAACGACGCAGCTCTACGATCGGCGGAGCGATGAGGTCACGCTCGATGAGGTCGAGAGGGTGGTGATCTGATATGAAACAGAATACCAGAATTCTGTTTCAACGCGCTCACTTCCGCGAAGTAGATCGTCGTCGGGATTGCGCCAACGCTCGGCGCCGATCACCCATACCTCTTTGCAGCGCAGCCGTTCGCGCAGGCTCTGGAGCATGCAGATCTCATAATTGATGCGGTTCACGCGCCGGCTGCCATCGGGCGCCATCTCAATGACGATGTCACGCCACTTCGGGCGGATGACACCGTCCACCGCAATATCCGCGAGGTCGTAATATTGTCGGCTGTCGTCGACGGCGGCGCGGATCACCCCGATCGCATCGAGCACCCGCCGCGGCGGTCCTCACCCTGGCGCAGCCGAACAGCCGGAGCGAGGAGGAGATCGCGCGGGCCGTCTTCGACACGGTAAAGATCCCCATGGCGCCGGCGACTTTGCACCGCTTCAAGGTGCATCGCGACGCGAGCCGGGAAGGTCTCACCGCCCAGGAGCTGGAGCCCGAGGGCAAGGCTGCGAGCGAGGTCGAAGCTTTATGGCACTGGTTAAGTGCAGAATTGCAACTGAGCACGGGTGCACAAGTGCAGAAGAGAACGAGGAAAGCTCATGTCTAAAGGAAAGGCGTCAGCCGATTTCCTGTCGAAGATGTCTATCGGCCAGGAGGAGCCAACGGCGAAATCCGCTCCTACCCAGGCCGAGAAGGCGATGCCGGTAAGCGGCCGCAGCGGCTTGAAGCATATCGGCGGCTACTTCGACCGCGATATGGTCGAGAAGGTCGCCCTCCTCCGTGCCCGCCTGGCGCTGGACAATTCGCAACTGATCAAGCGGGCCGTAGAGGAGCTTTATGGGCGCGAGATCGCAGCCCGGAAGTTCGGCGATCGGTAGTGCAAGAGTGCATTTGTGCACAATTGCACTTATGCCGTTACCCGGTTGGTAGAGTTGAAAATTATAGCACGCTTGCTATAAATCCTTACAGGCCATCGTGAAGCACATGCCGCCAGAGCACCCAATTCCATGACGTGGACCGTGGAAACCCTTGGAGCCATTGTCGATGCCGAGATCGCAGCTCTACCGAAGGACATGCAAGCGGCGTTTCTGCGATTGTCGGAACGGATCGAGGCGGTTGGGCTGGAGCGGATCGGTCAGCCCCATGTGAAGCCTCTTCGAGGCAAGCTTTGGAAGATGCGGTTTAGCGGCCGCGATGGCATCGGCCGCGCCATCTACGTAACCGCCATAGGGCGACGTGTCATCGTGGTGCATGCCTTTGTAAAGAAAACGCAGAAAACGCCTCGTGCGGCGTTGGATCTGGCGGAGCAACGAGCCAAGGAGATCGAGCGATGACCAGCCTGGCGAAGCTCAGGAATGAGTTGCTGAAGGACCCGGAGGTCAGGGCCGAATATGATCGGCTAGGACCCATCTTCGCAGTTGTCGGCGAGATGATCGAGGCACGGCAAGAGGCTGGCCTGACACAGGCAGAGATCGCGGCGCGCATGGGGACGTCGCAATCGGTAGTTGCCCGCCTGGAGAACGCTCGGCACATGCCTACCTTCGATATGGTCGCGCGATACGCAGCGGCGCTCGGCCGCCGTATTGATGTTCATCTCGTGCCGAGCACGGGCGAGAGTGTCGCCCCGCAACCCTGACAGCAGCGCGGAAATCCGGCGATCGAAAGTGCAATGGTGCATGTGTGCACAATTGCACTTTCGATCTTTTGGTCAGAGAGGCCCAATCGGCCCGAAGCTGCCGTTTCGGCCAACTTGAGCCTAGGCTTCGGGATGAAGGCGATCAACGACACGGCCGAGATAGACATCGAGAAACCGCTGACGTTCCGATCGCGAAAGCCGCTCCAATTCCTTGCGCGACTGAGCGAAGATTTTGCCGTCCCGACACCAGAGAAACACCCGGTCGATCATCGCGCCGACCATCATGCCGGACGGACAAAGCTCAGCTGATATCCAGGCCGCAAGCGCTTCGCGGTCCGCCGGCTTGATGCGGCGAAAGCCGAGATAGCGAAGGATCTCGGAGCGATGGCGCCGGCCTGAACGTCCTGCGAAATCGTAACCGGCAAGATCGCCGCCGCCGAGCTGTTCAACGACATACCCGATCGCATCGTCCGGCACACCGTCGGCCGCTTCGGCGAAAAACCCATGCGCGGCGAAGAACTTCAACTGGACGGCGATACCAACTCTCGCAACCAGGGGCTTGGTGCTCACGAATTCAATGTCGGAAAAGGACAGGCTCCAGGCGCCGGCCAGATCCTCAGCTGAAATCCTGCCGTCCATCCGCCCCGCTCCTGCAAAAGCGGAAATCTCAATAGCAGCTCGCAGCCAAGTCAATCTCACTGGCCACGTTCACCCATCGTTCCTCAAGTTGGCCGTTTTCGCAGCTTCGGGCCGATTTGGCCTTCCCCGGAGATTTGCTCACCGGGGCCGCCAGGGATGGATGTCAGGCGCGTCGGGTCTTCGGGATCGTACATGAAGCCAGAGGGCGGCTTGCCATAGGTGCCATTGGATGCCCCAGCCGGCGCGGAGCCAAGCTGTTGCACTTCGCCAGAGGAGGGGTCAAAGGAGACGTAGCTGCCATCGGGCAGGGTCTTGAATTGCAGGCTACGCTCCATCATCGCGTCGATGCGCTCGATCTTGGCCTCGTTGCCCTTGATGGCCATTTCTGCCGCCTGCCGCTGCTCGGCGTTCCGCGCTCCCGCCGCAGCGAAACGGCGAACCTCGGTCAAGCGGCGGTGGATTGTTGCTGAGGGTACCGGCTAAGGCTTCAGGATCAGCAACAAACCTGACGCCCTGACCGTTTCAGGCGCTATCCGATCATCCCAGCAGGCGGGCTGACTGTCCTTGGTCGGTCAGGAGTTTGACCGCCTTCTTGTCGAAGGAGACGAAGGTTTCGCCGCCAAGCCAGTTGCCCTCGTAGGCAATGACGCCGTCCGCAAAGTCGCCGCCAGCTTCCAGCACTGTCAGGCCTGCTTCTGCGGCAGGGCGGTTGACGACAACATTTTGCGTGTCGAGCAGCGCCCGGATGCCGGAGGCGATGTCCGTGCGCGAGGCTTCATACTGGCGTTTCAACACCCACGCGAACTCGCAAAGAGACTGCAGACTGACGGCGACGATTTCAGCGCCTTCCAGTGTCTCAATAGCTGTCTGGCTTTGTGCGGGATCGTCCTCAATGAAGGCGCGCAGCAGCACGTTTGTATCGACGGTGATCTTCATTCCTTGCCGGCACCGGCCAGTGCTCCGCTCTCGGCGATCGCATCGTTGATTTCCTCGATGGTCAGCCGCTTGCCATTGGTCTTGCCTTTCAAAAATCCGTGCAGTTCGCGAAAGGAGCCTTTCGGTTGTTCGGCCTTCAACTCGGCCCGACCGTCTGGCAGCAGATCGAGATGGATCTTTCCTCCAGGCCGAATGCCGAGATGTTGCAGCACGTCCTTGCGGAACGTGACCTGCCCCCGCGCGGTAACGGTCAGCGTCGTCATGGCCATACCCTCCTGTCAGTGCCCAAGAAGTAATGCAACAATGCATTACATTCAAGAACGGCCGGCAGAGGACTTCTCCTCCATCTTCCGAGGTGAAGCTGTGCGAGGTGCCTAGCGAGGTGCCTATCCGATGCGTCCGGCTCAATGGCGGGTGAACAGGTAAAAGCCGTTCTGCCGAAGAACCGCGTCGAGCGAGGGCTTGTCGAACTCCAGCTGCTCGCTCCGGATCTCGTCGGCCTTGCCTTCGTACTCCCAGGCAACGGTGGTCAAGAACGAAGGCGGCGTCGCTCCATCCAGGAGAGCGCAGACGATTGTCGGGTCATGCTTCTGGCGAAAAAGGTTGAACATCGGAACCATCCCTCAAATCGGAGAGGCCGCTCGGCGACCCTGATGGGGCTGTCTATTCGGATCGCGTGACGGTTCTACGGCTCCACAGTGAAACATCCGATGTTCTATACGTTTGCCGACACGAGAGACGGTTGCGGCAATCGGCTGTTCCCAGCTGCTGGATGAAGTGAGCTAAAAGGCGAAAGACAGCCGCGCATCAGCGCTCCTCGGCGTCGTTCGTTGTTGTGGTAGCCTCATCGGCCTCGAACGCGGCGCGTCCTTGCCGCCGCCAATGGGCGAGGACTTCAGCGCGCGAGGGTGTGTTCGGCTGCTCAGTCTTGAGCATCCCCGCCAGATCGAGGAAGGCGCCGAGCATAGCGCCGCGATCGTCTCCGGTCAGCTCGACCAGGCCGGCCTTCTGGACGAGGCCGCCCAGCTCGATGAGGTGACGCGTACGATCGCGGCGCGCCTTGGCCCAGTCTCGGGTGTCCATGCGCGCGCGCCATGCCTCAGCCCGTCTCTGCGCCTCCGCCGAGCGACGCAGCGCCGCCAGTGTTGCCGTCAGCTCCCGAAGCAGTGTCGCCGGCGCCGTTCGCGTTCCGGCGCGCGCGCCGTTGAAAGAACTCGGCGCCGCGCCGGCGCCAGCCCTCCCGCTTGTCGGAGTGCTTCTCGTCGACAGCATTGAGCAGCAGACCCGCCAGCGTCTCCATGTCCAGCGTATCGGCGCCGGTCGCGATGACCAGCTCGCCGAGTTGCGTTCTCTGCCGCGCCTTGAGGGCTTTAGCCTTCTCCTGAAGCGCCTTCAGTTCGGCGTCGATGTCGCGAGGCTTGCGCATGATGGTTCATCCCCCTGTGATGATGTTCAAGTTGCTGCCGAGCGCGGCCCCGCCAAGATGATCGCAGCACCGACGAGACACACAGTTGCCCCGATCAAGTCCCAGCGATCGGGCACCCGGCTTTCGATCAGCCAGAGCCATGTGATCGACGCTGCGATGTAGACGCCGCCATAGGCTGCATAGGCTCGCCCTGCGGCGTCCGAGTCGACGAGCGTCAGCGGAAACGCAAAGATCGCCAGCGGGCCCATGCCGGGCACAAGCCACCAAGCCGACGCACCAAGCCGCAACCAGGCCCAGACCGAAAAGCATCCCGCAATTTCTGCAATAGCAGTGCCGACATAGGCAAGAGCTGTCACCATTGGCTTAGCTGCCCCTCACGCCCCCGACTCGCCGCCAATCTAGCCACCAGCACGACGCCTGTCACGTCAAAGCCGTCAGAACTTGAGTGCGCGCTTATACGTCGCTGCGCGACGTGCGCTTGGGCGATGCGACCTGGACTGGCCTTCACGGTAGTTTACAGCTACCTTGATCGGTGATTTGCGAGGGGACGCAGCGCCGGCATGGCGATCTATCATTTCTCGGCCAAGGTGATATCGCGGGGCGCCGGGCGCAGCGCCGTGGCCGCGGCCGCGTATCGTTCGGCCTCAGAACTGCATGACGATCGGCTCGGCCGCGCCCACGACTTCACCGCCAAGACGGGCGTGGTTCATTCCGAGATCCTGGCTCCGGAGGGGGCACCGGCGCGGCTTTCCAATCGCACGACATTGTGGAACGAGGTCGAGGCCACGGAGAAACGCAAGGATGCGCAGCTCGCCCGTGAGGTGGAGTTCGCCCTGCCGCGCGAGCTGAACCGCGACGATGGCGTGCAGCTCGCCCGCGACTTCGTGCAAGCCGAGTTCGTCGACCGCGGCATGGTGGCGGATCTCAACGTGCATTGGGATCATGATGCGCAGGGGCAGGCGAAGCCGCACGCGCATGTGATGCTGACGATGCGCGAAGTCGGGCCGGAGGGCTTCGGCAAGAAGGTGCGGGAGTGGAACGCTACGGCCGAGCTGACCGGCTGGCGCGAGCGCTGGGCCGATCACGTCAACCAGCGCTGCGCCGAGCTGGGCCATGATGTCCGGATCGACCATCGCACACTGGCGGCGCAGGGTGTCGAGCTGGAGCCGCAAGGCAAGATTGGGCCGGCGGGGATGCGTCGTGAGACGCGCGGCGAGGATGCCGAGCGTGCAGCCGAGCATCGGGATGTTGCGCGCCGGAACGGCGAGCGCATCCTGGCCGAGCCGGAGATTGCGCTGAGGTCGATGACCTATCAGCACTCGACCTTCACGCGCCAGGACCTCGCCCGGTTCGTGAATCGGCACACGGACGGGGCCGAACAGTTCGGGGCGGTGATGGCCCAAGTGGAAGCCTCGCCGGAGATCGTGCGGCTCGGTCAGGACGGCCGCGGCCGTGAGCGCTTCACCACGCGCGAGATGATGGCCGTCGAGCAGCGGATGGAGCGGGCGGCCGACAGGCTCGCCGACGGCCGTGGGCACCGTGTCAGCCGAGCCTCGCTCGTCCATGCGCTGGAAGCAGCGAACGATCGGGGCATGGTGCCCGGCAAGGATCAGGTCACGGCGCTGGCGCATGTCACGGGCGATAAGGACCTGGTGCTTGTCGTCGGCTATGCCGGCACGGGCAAGAGCGCCATGCTCGGCGTGGCCCGTGAGGCGTGGGAGGCCGAGGGCTACAATGTTCGCGGCGCCGCCTTGTCAGGCATCGCGGCCGAGGGTCTGGAAGGCGGTTCCGGAATCCAGAGCCGGACGCTGGCGAGCCTGGAATATGCCTGGGAGCGCGGCCGGGACGAGCTGACGAGCCGCGACGTGCTGGTGATCGACGAGGCCGGCATGGTCGGCTCGCGGCAGATGGAACGGGTGCTGTCGGCCGCGCGTGACGCTGGCGCCAAGGTGGTGCTGGTCGGCGATCCCGAGCAGCTCCAGGCGATCGAGGCCGGGGCGGCGTTCCGGGCGCTGGCCGAGCGGCACGGAGCGGCCGAGATCACGGAGATCCGCCGACAGCGCACCCTCTGGCAACAGGACGCGACGCGCGAGCTGGCGACGGGCGGCACGGCCAAGGCCCTCGACCGCTATGAGGCCGCCGGCGCCGTCCACGCCCACGCCACGCGCGAGGGCGCCAGGGCGGCCCTCGTCGAGCGGTGGAACGAGGCACGGCAGGCGCAGCCGGATCAGTCGCAGGTGATCTTGGCCTACACGCGCGCCGATGTGCGCGAGCTCAACGCCGGCGCCCGCGCCAAGCTGCATGAGGCCGGCGAGCTGGGCGCCGATCATGCCGTTCAGACCGAGCGCGGGGAGCGGTCCTTCGCCATAGGCGACCGGCTGATGTTCCTGCGCAATGAGCGCTCCATGGAGGTGAAGAATGGCACGCTCGGCACGGTGGAGGGCATCGAGCGGGCGGGCGAAGGCAAGGAGGCTTCCGCACGGCTCACAGTGCGCTTGGACGGCCAGGAGGGACGCCGAGTCGCGTTCGAGCTGCGCGACTATGACCACATCGACCACGGCTACGCGGCGACCATTCACAAGACCCAAGGCGTGACGGTCGACCGGGCGCATGTGCTGGCGACAAGCCACATGGACCGGCACGCGGCCTATGTCGGGCTGTCGCGGCACCGCGAGGGGGTGGAGCTGCATTACGGCCGCGAGGACCTGGCCGACCATCGCCAGCTCGTGCGGACCCTCAGCCGCGAGCGGGCGAAGGATGTCACGCTGGATTATTCGCAGAGCTTCGCCGAGCGGCGCGGGATCACAACGGAGAGCGAAATCCGGGTGCCGGAACGCGTCTTGCGGGAGGCCGCCCAACGGACAAGGGAAACTCGCAGCGAGATTGGAACCCCGCGCGCCGCCGGGCGGAACCTCACGCCGGATCAGGCCGAGGTCCTGCGGCACGGTATGTTCGCAGGGCTGAAATTAAACCGCGGCATTGATCCGGCCGAGCAGAGCCAGGCGCGGGGCGCGTCAGCCCGCGAGCAGGGCCAGGAACGCCCGGAGAAAGCCGAAGCACTTCGGCGCGGTATGTTCGACGGTCTTCGGCTCAATGCCGCTCCCCAGCACTCCCAGGGTCCAGAAAGGGAAGTGGAGGCGCGAGCATCGGCGCCGGCGCCGGCCAATCTGGAACAGGGTAGGCCCGAGCATAGCTCAGGAGGCGATCGTTTGAGACCGCTGTCCGGATTCGAGAGCGCGGTCGACCGCTATGCACGGGCCTACAGCGCGGCCGACAAGATGGGCCAAGACGGCCTGCCTGTTCTCGAGCATCAGAAGATCGCGTTGCGCGACGCCGGTAAGCAGCTCGAACAGGCGCGGCCGGGGTCGCTCGCCGTCTTGCATTCGGCTCTGCAGCATGACAGCACAATGCCGCGCGCCATGACGGAGCTGGTCGGCCGGGAGCGCGTCGGCCAGCTCGCCACCGGCATGGAGAGGGAGCGAGCGAGCCTCGCAGACCCGAACGTCAGGGCGGATCGCTTCATCGACCGCTGGCAGGACCTCAGCGCGCAGCGCCAGGAGCTTCGCGGCTTCAAGCACGATGAGGCGCGCGGGCAGGTCGAGGGGCAGATGCGCCAGCTCGCCGGCGCGATCGAGCGCGACCCGCAGGCCGAATCCATCGTGCGCAGCCGAGCCAAGGAGCTAGGGATCAGCATGGTCAGAGAGGGCCAGAACATGGGCCGGGAGCTGGAGCAAAAGATCACGCGCGGCCTCTCTCAGGGGTATGGCCTGTCGAGGTAGGATGCCGAAAGGAGACTGGACACCATGAGGATCGAGGAACGCGAGGGCTATGGAGAGGACGCGTCCGTCGAGGCGGGCGACCCGGCCCAGGTGTTCGATGCGCTCCGGCAGACCGTCGAGAAACAGGGCGCGCAG
Organism: Aurantimonas coralicida; assembly: GCA_011050685.1. Lineage (GTDB taxonomy): Bacteria > Pseudomonadota > Alphaproteobacteria > Rhizobiales > Rhizobiaceae > Aurantimonas > Aurantimonas coralicida_A. The sequence continues at coordinate 25,645 of DRFF01000122.1, read as the reverse complement.
CTCGGTGCGGAAATGACCGTCATCCGGCGTGGGCTGGAGGCGGCCTTCGACCAGTTCGAGAAATTCGGGCAGCCGGCGGACTACAGCCCCGATCTCGGGCGCATCGCCAAGGAGCTGGCGAACGTGAGTCAGCGGCTCGGCGTAATCGAGAAGCACCCGGCGCTTCTGACGACACCCGCCGCCCAAGCCCAGGCCATCGAGCAGATCGGCACGAGGATGGTGCGCGATACCGTCTCAAACCTCAATCAGGCGATCAGGACCAGCGCCGAGGAGCGGGGCCAGCTCGCCCGCATCATTGGCATGTCGCGAGAAAAGGCCGAGCAGCGCAAATGGCTGATATGGACGGCGGCGGCGGGCCTCCTCGCCGGCCTCGCGCTGTTTCCTCTTCTCGGCAACATCCTGCCGATCGCGATCGGCTCTCGCATGGCGGCGATAACGGTGGGCGAAGATCGCTGGAACGCCGGCATGGACATGATGGCGGCCGATAGTCCTGGAGGCTGGGGTTTCCTGCAATCGGCCTGGTTACTGGCGAACAACAACCGCGAGGCGCTAAACGCCTGTCGTCAGGAGGTCTATCAAACCGGCGAGACACAGAGCTGCACCGTCAGCGTGGGTCCGGGGCCCGGGAGTTAGGCTGCTTTCATTTCGGCGATGGAGGTGCCGGCGAGCATCACTTCTCGCCCCACATATCGTCGGTGAATTTCTTCATGTCGAAACCGGGATCGCCCGGCCCCATGGCATCGGCCAGAGCCTGCGCCCGTCTCCGCCGCTCGCTGGTCGGCTGGGGCTTGTAAAAATCTGTGAGGTTTTCCATGGTCGGCGGCGCGCCGGTTCTGCTGTGGTGGCGTCTGCGGTTGCCTTGATTTAGCCGCGCAGCGACGTCATTTTATGGCGGAAGCGGAGGTATTCCAATGATCGGCGACATTCAGATCAAGCTTGGCGGTACGGCGCTGACGGCGCGTGTCGGATATGACGGCGTTCTGGCTCGCGGACTCGGCAGGCTTTGGCGAGGGTCCGTCCGCAGCACCGAGTTCAGGGGCCAGGCCGACGCAAACTTCTCTGTTTTGGAAACCTTGGAGAAGGTGACCGTCGTATTCCGAGTCCCCGGCTACAGCCGCGACGAGCTGTTGCTGGAGGCTACCCCCCATTCGGTTCGACTGAGCGGCCCCAAGCTTTCGACGGAAGGCCGGAGCGGAGGGGCGCTTGACCGGCTCGTGCCCTTGGTCGAAGCTGTAGAGCCGGAGCGCATCACAGCGACCCTTCAGGATGGTCTACTGACGGTGGATCTTCCAAAAGCTGCGTGGGTCCAGGGAAAGGCCCGCCGCGTCCCCATCAAGGCTGATCCTTCAGTTGCGACGGCGCAGCACAAAGAGCAGCCAGATAATCACGCCTAGCCCGAACGCAACCAGGGAAATAACGGATCGCGTCGGGTCTTCACCCGACGACAGCGAGAAGAGAGCGCCCGAGAGAATCAGTGCCGCCGCCACCACGGCATTAGCCAAGGTGTCGCCGGCACGGCGCAGGGCGACGCTGAGATCATTTAGATTCGCAACTGAAACCTGGACGGCGATTCCTTCGCGCTTCAGTCGAGCCACGACCTTCCGCAGAGCCTCGGGCGCTATGTTGGCGAGCTGATCGAGCTCCTTGAATGCCCGAAACCCTCGCGCCGCCAACGCCTTAAAGCTGAAGCGTTGCGCGAAGACTTTCAGCATGACTGGCGTGATGGCCTCGACCACGTCCAGGTCAGGGTCCAGTGTTCTGGCCAAGCCTTCAGAAATACCAAGCGCTCGCATCAAGAGGAGGAGATCGGGCGGGAGCGCAAGTTCGTTTTCCCGGGCAATCGAGATGAATTCCGTGATCGCCTCGGCGAGACGGATATCGCGACCCGATTGAGCACCGTAGCGCGAAAAGAACTGATCGACGGCCGGTTCGAGACCTGGCGGCGGCGGGCCGGATCGGCGAGCCCAGTCCATCAGGACGTCCGTGACCGCCCCGACGTCGGCATCGACCAGGGACCCGAGAACGACGAGCACCTGTTCGCGACGCTTCGCTGAAAGCCGCCCGACCGAGCCAAAGTCGAGCAAGGCGAGCCGGCCTTCCGACGTGACCAGCACATTTCCGGGGTGAGGATCGGCATGGAACACGCTCTCTTGAAGCATCAAGGCCAACAGTCCTTGGGCTGCTTCCGGGGCAAGTGCGCGGGCGAGCGCCGGCTCCGAAAGCCTGAATGCCTGATTGGGGGTCCTGCCAACGATGCGATCACTGACCAGAGTCCTGCTCGTGCTGAACTGCGGATGGACACGCGGCACGACAAAGACGCTGGTCCGACAACGGACATCCTCCTGGTTGCGTGCCTCGATCCTGAAGTCGATCTCCTCGAGAAGCGCTTGCGCGAGCTGCCCGACCACGCGGACAGGTTGATGTCGCCTAAGTCCTGGAGCCCGCCGTTCGATCACCCGTGCGGCGGCCGTGAGCAGCCGCAGGTCGGCGCGCATCACCTCCTCTATGCCCGGCCGTCGTACCTTCACGACGACAGACTCGCCCGTGTGCAGCCGGGCTTCGTAGACCTGACCAATGGACGCGGCAGCGATGGGCGTGGTCGAAAACTCGGCGAACACCTCTGACGGATCAGCGCCGAGGTCATCAATGAGTTGGGAACGTACTTCCTCAAACGGCACGGGCGCGACGGCGTCGTGCAACCGGCTCAGACGCTCCGTCAGCTCGGGCGGAAGCAGATCCGCGCGCGTTGCCATGATCTGCCCCAGCTTGACGAAGGTGGGGCCGAGACGCTCCAGTGCGCGGACGAAAGCCTCCGCTTCCGCATCGTCAAATGACTGTACATTTTGGGTTCGAATCAGCCCGAGGCGAGCCAAAGTAGGCTTAAGGCCGGCCTCTCCGAGGATCCGCAGCACGGTCGCGAGCCGTCGGTAATCGGCCGTTGAGAGACGTCCAGCCATCATCGGGGTTGTGCCCTCCGTGGACCCAAACCAACCATGGAGTGGCCCCGCTCAATTTTTGCCTGCTGACAAGTAGAGTGGCATCAGCACTGATCATCTATCTGCCTGTATTTGTTATCCCCCAAACAGTCCTCCACTCTTGGGAGGTTTAACCGCGCCCGTCTTCACATCAAAATTCAGCCGTACTTCGGCTCCATCCATCATATAGTATACGACTTCGTATTCCCCGCGTGAGTAAGAAATACTCTTGATGGCGTGAAATCCTGCACGCCCTTCGGTTTCCGAGATCAGTTGTGAAAGCTTGACGCTGCCTTTGGGCGGAAGGTCGGCCGGGAGTTCAGGCGACTCCTGAGAGGCTGCCACGGCGCCTGAAAGGGACAGGATTGCAAAGGCAACAATGCTTATCTTCAGTCTTGACACTCGAAACTCCCATATCCTGCTGACCGGCCGAGCCGATCCCTGCGGGATAGGATACCGGTTGCCGAGGGATCTTCAAGTTTGCAGAGTGTCCGCTCGTTTTAACTCCTTTGCAGCGGGAACCGCGATGGCCAGGGTGCATTGCATCGTGTCAGGGCGCAAAACGTTGGTAACAAGAAATGCATATTCGCAAGCTCGGCTCGGAAGGACTTGAGGTTTCAGCACTCGGCCTCGGGTGCATGGGGATGTCTGAATTTTACGGCAGTCGCGACGAGGCCGAGGCAGTCGCGACGATTCACCGGGCACTCGACCTTGGCGTCACATTCCTCGACACCGCCGACATGTACGGCCCCTTCACCAATGAGGTCTTGGTCGGCAAGGCCATCGCAGATCGCCGCGACAAGGTCGTATTGGCGACCAAGTTCGCGAACGTGCGCGGCGAGAACGGTGAATATCTCGGCATTCGAGGCGATGCAGAATACGTGCGCCAGGCCTGCGACGCGTCGCTCAAGCGCCTCGGGGTCGATCATATCGATCTCTATTACCAGCACCGGGTCGACCCCGAAACACCGATCGAGGAAACGGTGGGCGCCATGGCCGAGCTGGTGAAGGCTGGCAAGGTCCGCTACCTCGGGCTTTCTGAGGCGGCGCCGGAGACGATCCGCCGTGCCCATGCCGTGCATCCGATCTCGGCTCTCCAGACCGAGTATTCGCTGTGGAGCCGCGAGCCGGAGGAGGAGATCCTGCCGACCGTGCGCGAACTCGGCATCGGCTATGTGGCCTACAGCCCGCTCGGACGGGGCTTTCTCACCGGACAGATCCGCCGCATCGAGGATCTCGCCGAGGATGATTACCGCCGCGACGCTCCGCGCTTCCAGGGCAAGAACTTCCAGAAGAACCTCGATCTGGTGGCCGAGATCGAGACGATGGCGCTCGAGAAGGGCTGCACGCCCTCCCAGCTCGCCCTCGCATGGCTCCTCGCCCAGGGCGAGGACATCGTTCCGATCCCGGGAACCAAGAAGCGCGCGCGGCTTGAGGAAAACGTGGAGGCGATCGAGGTGCGGATCACCGCTGAGGATCGCGCCCGGATCGACCGCATCCTGCCGCCCGGCGCTGCCGCAGGGACGCGCTATGCCGCACCTCAGATGCAGGCACTGAACCGGTGAGCGGCGAGCGACTCGAAGGCAAGGTCGCGATCGTTACGGGCGGCGGGCGCGGGCTCGGCCGGGCGATGGTTCTGGGCCTCGCGGCGGCGGGCGCGCGGGTTGTCACCACCGCATCGCGCGAGGCGACCGAAGTCGAGGCCGTGGCCCGCGAAGCCGGTGACGACCGGGTTGTTCCGATGCTCGCCGATGTCTCACGCGAGGAAGACTCCGCCCGCGTCGTCGCAATGGCGCTTGATCGCTTCGGCAGGCTCGACATGCTCGTCAACAACGCCGGTCGGGGGATGAAGTATGTCAGCGAGCGCTTCCTGACTGACCCGACCCGGTTTTGGGAAACCGATCCTGATGTCTGGCGCATGGTGATCGACACCAACGTCAACGGTCCCTTTCTGATGGCGCGAGCTGCAGCCCCGGTAATGATTGCGGCAGGTCGCGGCCGCATCGTCAATGTCACGATGAATCACGCCACCATGCGACGGCGCGGCTTCTCACCCTACGGCCCATCCAAAGCGGCACTTGAATCTGAGACGATCATCTGGGCGCAGGATCTCCAGGGCACAGGTATCATGGTGAACTGCCTTCTCCCCGGCGGCGCGACGGCGACAGGCATGATTCCGGACGACCTCCCTCAGGAGGTGCGCACCGAACTGCTCGATCCTGCAATCGTCATCCCGCCACTTCTCTGGCTTGCCTCGGAGGCATCAGAGGGGGTGACAGGGTGCCGGATCGATGCCTCACGCTGGAGGAGAGAGCTACCGGAAGCTGAAGCCGCCAAGGCAGCGATGGATAACGCCGGCTGGGCCGTCGCCTGATCCGGAGGCCGCCATGGGCGCGATGGATCGCGGCGCACGGGTTTCATCATTGAAGTCCTGCGTTCCTTTAGTGTTTGTGCATAAATAACAGTTTTGCACGGGAGCCAAGTAGCTGAATAATCCGTGCTTTTTTGTGCGAAAATGACGTGCATAATAGGGCATGACAGAGCTACTAGAACAGGCCGTTGAGCGCGTTCGTGCGCTGCCCCCCGATCAACAGGACGAGTTCGCGCGCGTCCTTCTGCGCCTCACCGGGGACGACGAGGCCGTCTATCAACTAAGACCCGAGGAAGAAGCCGACTTGATCGAGGCCGAAGCCGAGATCGAGCGCGGCGAGTTCGCTACCGCTGCCGAGGTCGAAGCCGTCTTCTCGAAATATCGCCTTTGAGGCTGCGCTACACGAGAACTGCGCTTCGCCAGATCGAGGACGCGCTTTCCTACACCGCTGTGCGTTCGCCGCAGGGAGCGGCCGGAATGCGCGAGCGCATTCTTGCCGCCGCCGCCTTGGTGCAGGATCACCCACGCGCCGCGCAGGCCACCAGCCGCCCCAACACACGGCGCGTTGCCCTGACGCCCTATCCTTACGTCCTATTCTACCGCATCGCGGCCGACGAGGTGGTGATTACCCGGCTTCGTCACGCAGCCCGTAGGCCCCTCTCCGAGGCGCGCCGGTCATGACGGTCTACGGCTATGCGCGGGTATCGACGGACGGCCAGAGCGTTGACGCACAGGTGCGACAACTGACGGATGCCGGTTGCGAGAAGGTGCTTCGGGAAGTGGCAAGCGGCGCGAAGTCCGACCGCGCCCAGCTTGCCCGCGCCATTGCTGCCCTTCATCCCGGCGACGTTCTCATGGTGACGCGGCTCGCCCGCTCAACCCGTGATCTTCTCAATACGCTTGCGACGATCACGGACAGAGAGGCATCATCGTTCGCGGTCTGGCGTCGTAGTCGCAGCCGCATCGCCTTCTGTCTCGCCGCTTCAGGTGACACGCCAAGACGGCGCCTAACTCGCTGTAAGTCAACCACCCTTCGGCCATGTTGAACGCCTGTCGATCGCCCAGTTTAGGCGCGTACGGCTGAGCGGAACAGGAAAGTGCCACAAGGCCTCACGGGCTTGACATCTGGACAAAAGTGCCCACCTTTGGCCGGACAGTTTTGTCCGTTTGCAGTTTGCCCGTATGCTCAAGCTCCGTACCGACGCGGCCCAGAACCGGGCCGACATCTTGGCGGCCGCCGATCTCGTGTTCGCCGAGTGTGGCGTCACCGCGCCGCTCGACCTTGTCTGCAAGCAGGCGGGTGTCGGGCGCGCCACGCTCTACCGGAACTTCCCCGATCGGCACGGCCTGCTGCTAGCGCTCCTCGATCGCTCCATCAACGAAATGGAGGACAAGGCCAGGTCGCTCGGCGAGGCGCCGAACGCATTCTTCAAGCTCTTGCGCTTCCAGGCGGAGCGGATCAGCGCCCGTTCGTCCCTGGTCGACTACTGGCGCGTCATCGATCGCGAGGCTCCGGAGATCCGTCGCGCACGCCAGCGCATGCATGCCCTAATCAAGCCGCATCTCGAACGGGCGGTCAGCGCAAAGCTCTGCCGTGCGGACCTGAACGACGAAGACATCTCCCTGCTGACCAGCATGCTCGGTGCGGCGCTGCGTGGACGCACACCCGACGAGCAGGTCGGGCTCGGAATGCGCGCTCTGGACCTGATTATCGAGGGGCTGAGGCCCGGGACGAACAGGCCATGAAGCAACCCGTCTTCCTGGAGCCGCCGCCGAACTGGACTCCGGAGGAGCGGCCGATGCTGCCCGGCTCGCCAGCGGCGATCTATCACCGCCCATCCGTTCGCGCCGCTTATGCCGCAGTGGGCGTTCTGGTCGGCATCACGGGAGGCCTCGGTAACGCTCTCGTCTCGGCGAACCTGCCCCAGATCCAGGGGCAACTCGGCCTGACGCCCTCGGAGGGCGCCTGGCTGCCCGCTGCCTACGTGATGGTCAACGTCACCTCGAACCTTCTCCTGTTCAAGTTCCGCCAACAGTTCGGCATCCGTCGCTTCGCCGAACTCGGGATCTTCGCCTACGTGATGGTGACGCTCCTGCACGTCGTCGCCGAAGACTATTCGACCGCCCTGTTCGCCAGGGCCATCAGCGGCTTTGCCGCGGCGCCCATGAGTTCGCTCGGGCTCTACTACATCCTGCAGGCCTTCCCGAAGGCGAAGATGGGTTCGGGTTTTTGCATCGGACTCGCGATCTCGCAGATTGCAGGTCCCCTCGCGTGGCTGGCCTCCCCTGCGCTCCTCGACATCGGAGACTGGCGCGGGCTCTATTTGTTCGAGCTCGGTATGGCGCTCTGCACTATGGCAGCCGTGGTCGTGCTCAAGCTCCCGCCCGGGATGCGGATCCGCGTGTTCGAGCCCCTCGACATCCTGACCTTCCTGCTGCTCGCGCCAGCCATGGCGCTTGTCGCTGCGGTCCTGGCGCAGGGACGGATACAGTGGTGGCCCGACCAGCCTTGGATGGCGGGAGCGCTGATCGCGGCCCTTCTCCTGTTCCTCGTTGCCGGTTTCATCGAGCATCACCGCGAGAGACCGCTCATCCAGACCCGTTGGCTCGGCACGGCAGAGGTATTCCGCTTCCTGTTGGGCGCGCTTGGTATCCGCCTTCTTCTCTCCGAGCAGACCTATGCGGCAACCGGGCTGATGCGCACGCTCGGCATGGGACCGGATCAGCTTCAGCCGCTGTATCTCGTGATTATGTTGGGAACGGCGGCGGGCGCCGTTTTGGCAGCCCTGCTGTTCGATCCGAAGCGGCTGACTTTCCTAGTGATCGCCTCCGTCGTCCTAATCATTGTCGGCAGCACCATGGACCAGGGCGCGACAAGCCAGACGCGGCCGCACGACCTCTTCTTCAGTCAGTTTCTCGTGTCCTGCGCGGGCGGCATGTTCCTGGGTCCGCTCATGATCAAGGCGGTCATGCCTGTGCTGATGACGCGCGGTGCCGACTATATCGTCACCTTTGTGATCCTATTTTCGGTGTCCCAGAGCGTTGGAGGTCTCCTGGGGCCGGCCATATTCGGAACGTTCCAGCAGTATCGCGAGCACGAATACTCCGCCCAGATCGTTGCCGAGATCGCCCCCACCGATCCGATCGTGGCCCAACGCCTCCAGATCCAGGGACAGGTCTATGGCCAGGTGATCACCGACCCGGTGCTGCGCAATGCGCAGGGCATCGCGCTCCTGTCCCAGGCCGCGACCCGGGAAGCCAACGTGCGCGCCTATAACGACGTCGTCGTCCTCAACACATTCATCGCGCTGGCGTTTCTCGCCTGGTCGCTCTTCCAGACGCTGATTGCAAGCTGGAAGGCCATCACCGCGGCTCGAGTGGTTCCCGCCGCGCAAGGGACCGACTGATCACCATGGATATCATGCACAGAAACCCCGACGCCGACCGCATCGACGACAGGAACCTCGCGGCAGAGAGGGAGCGGAACCTCACCCCGGGCGAGGACCCCAACACGCTTGCAACGGATGCCGCGCCGGTGGAGTCCCGCACGGGGGAGCCGAAGCCGGCCGAAGGCGCAAGTCCGGCAACCGCTCCCACGCCCGCGCCCGGGGCGGAGGATCCCGGTCCGCCGAAGAAGCTCTACCCAAGATTGTCGACAGTCCTCGTCATGATGGTCGTCGCGCTCGTCGGCATCACTGTCATCCTCTACGCCTGGCGGCTTCCCCCCTTCGCCACCGCAAACGTCACGACGGACAACAGCTACGTGCGCGGGCAGATGACGGTTCTCGCGCCGCAGGTGAACGGTTATGTCACGGACGTTCTGGTCAGCGACTACCAGGATGTGAAGGCTGGGGACGCGCTCGTGAAGATCGACGACCGCATCTACCGCCAGCAGCTCGAGCAGGCGCAGGCCGGGCGCGAGCAGGCCGCCGCCCAGCTTGCAAATGCCGAGCAGACGATGGCCCAGAACCGGGCCGAGATCGCCGCGCGCGAGGCCGACCTGTTCCAGGCGGAGGCCGAACTCGCCCGGGCGCAGGCGGCCCGCGAACGAACCACCACGTTGACGAAGAAGGGTTTGCAGACGCGTGCCGAAGCCGGCGAGGTCGAGGCGATCCTGCGCTCCGCCGAAGCCGGGGTCAGGCGGGCCGAGGCCACCATAGCCATCGCCAAGGAAACACTGCGCGCCACCGAGGTTTCGAAGAAGGGACTGGCGGCCGCGGTCCGCACTGCCGAGGCCCAGGTGCACCTGGCGGAGATCAACCTGTCCAACACGGTCGTTCGCGCCCCGCGCGACGGCCAGGTCGGGGAAGCGACGGTGCGCCCCGGGCAATACGTCTCCGCCGGCTCGCAATTGATGTTCCTCGTGCCCGATACACTGTGGGTGGTGGCAAACTTCAAGGAGACGCAGACCCACTACATCGCCGCCGGGCAGAAGGCCTCCTTCACCGTGGACGCACTCGGCGGCCGGCGCTTCACGGGCACGGTGCTCGAGCTCGCGCCCGCCACGGGCTCCGAGTTCAGCGTGCTGCGGGCGGACAATGCCAGCGGTAACTTCACCAAGGTGGTCCAGCGCTTACCGGTGCGGATCACCATCGATCCTGGCCAGCCGGAAGCTGATCGTCTGCGCCCGGGCCTTTCCGTAGTGGCGAAGGTCGACACCAGCAATCTGGCACCCGAGCAGACCAACTGGCTCGCTGAGTTCAAGCTTCCGGAAGTGGTCCAGGAATGGGTGTCCTCGTAGGGATCAAGGCGATGGAACTCAGGACGGGCCCAATCTCGCATCCAATGGAGATGATTTTCCACGGTTGATCGACGAGCTTGTTCCAGGCGCCGCAGCAGTGAGCGATGATGTCGTCGTAGTCGGCAAAGATGCGGTTCGACAGCCAGTTGCCGACTGGTCGCGGTCGCGACGGTCGAGCCAGGGGCGCGGATCACTTTCACTCTGCGTCAAAAGGCCTAACCCAGTATTTTTCCACACTCACCTATGATCTGAAACAGAATTGCTAATTCTGTTTCAGTACGGGCCATACCAGAACGTCAGAAACGATAAATCAATCGCACGCCAGTGCTCTCGAGGCCGTCATTCGACGAAGCGAGGTTGGCGTTGGAAATATGGTTTAGATAGACCTGCATGCCAATATCGCGGGTGAAATCTAAGCCGGCACTGGCCTGGAGATGGAACAGCACGGGCGAGCCGAGATCGCGAAGTTCGCCCTCGTCGTTGCGCTTCTTTTGATCGGTGTTGACCGAACCGCCCAAGCTGAAGCCGAGGTAGAAGCGGTCGGTCAGGTAGGCTTCCCAGTTCAGGCCGGCATAAAAGACGTCGATCGGATCGTCCGAGATGGCTATGTCGGTGCCGATATAGGGCCGCGGCGAGCCGAGGACGGCGAGGAAGGCTGGCGAGGGTGCTAGTACCTCGCCGTTGATGACGCCGCCGTCGAAGGTATCCGGCGTAAACGGTCCAACATCATAGGCCGCCCCGCCGGCACGCACTTCGTAGCGCGCGGCGTTCTTGCCGATGTCGATGCCGCCTAAGAAGCCAGCCTCACCAGCCGCCGCCGAGTACGAGCCAAGGGCCAAGAAAGCGACCATTGCGGCGAGTTGAGTTGAAGTTCGCATGAAGACTCGCAGCTGGTCGGTGAGGATATATCTCCCATACTAGATCGGAGTTTGATCGTCCGAAACTGCATCATTTTTAATCTCCGCTATCTTGGTCGAAGGAGTGACATTTTCGCTACGCAGCATGTGTAGGGCGGTGAGAAAGTAGATCCCATGGGGTGAGTGGATAGCGGCCCGCTCTCTGACAGAGTGGTGTTGTTGAACCGACCACTTGGAGACGACCATGCAATTCGTAGCTGACCGCCCCGAAGAACCGACCGCCATCCGCACCGATCTTGGTGCGATTTTCGTCTCAATGGAATTGAGCCGATCGAACTGGCTGATCACGTCGCTGTCGCCCGGCAACGGAGATAAGATGTCGAAGCATGCCGTGCGCGGCGGCGACATTGCCGGGCTGCTCGCGCGCTTTTCGCAGCTTCGGGAGAAAGCGCAGGCGCGAACGGGTCAGTGCTTTCCGATCATCTTGATCCAGGAGGCTGGTCTCGACGGATTTTGGATCCATCGTGTGCTGCGAGCTGAAGGGCTTGAAAGTCACGTCGTCGATCCTGCTTCGATTGCGACCTCGCGTCGACGCCGGCGGGCGAAGACCGACAGGATTGACGGCGAAGCGCTGATCCGTGCGCTGCTGGCCTACAAGCGCGGCGAACCGCGAGTTTGTGCGATGGTCAAAGTGCCGACGCCTGAAGAGGAAGATAACCGCCGCGTCAGTCGCGAACGCAAAGTGCTGATCAACGAGCGGGTCCGGCACGTCAACCGGGTCAAGGGGCTGTTATTCGCCCAGGGCATCTCCGGATATGAGCCGCTGCATCGCGACAGGCGAGAGCGGCTCGCGGCCTGAACCCGCTGATCTACGGTCATACCAACCCCTATGGCCGCTTCGATCTCGACATGAACGATCGCATCGATTTTGAGCGTCGGGCCGCTTGAACCCGAAGCATCTAACGGCGACTTGCTGCCAGCAGTTTTATGCCGTCCGTCCGGAGCTTTCCTGTCGGATCAACGAAGCGGTAGAGCGTTTGCCGCGTGACGCCGAGTTCTTCGCAGAGGTCCGACACCTTCGTTTCCGGCTGCGCCATCGCCGCCTGGGCAAGCCGCAGCTTTGCCGGGGTCATCTTAAATGGTCGCCCGCCATTGCGGCCTCGAGCGCGAGCCGACGCCAGGCCGGCCTTGGTCCGCTCCACGATCAGATCGCGCTCGAACTCGGCGAGCCCGGCGAAGATCGCAAACACCAGGCGCCCATTGGCTGTCGTCGTGTCGATCGAGGCCCCTTGTCCGGCCAGGACCTTGAAGCCAATGCCGCGCGCCGTCAGGTCCGACACCGTATTGACGAGGTGGCGAAGGTTGCGTCCGAGCCGATCCAGCTTCCAAACGACCAGCGTGTCGTCGGGTCGCAAGGCTTTCAGGCAGGCTTCCAGTCCCGGCCGATCGTCACGACGGCCAGACGCGCTGTCCTCGTAGATCTGATCGGCCGCCACATCTGCGGCGATGAGAGCATCGCGCTGGAGATCATGGACCTGGCTTCCATCCGCCTTGGAGACGCGAACATATCCGATGAGAATTGTCACATAGACGCTCGTTTATGGAGCAAATCGAACCGCAGGCTCGAACTCAGCCGAGTTTGTCATTAAACCCGTCATTCTGTCTATGTATGGCAAAGGCCCTCGCTTCAGCATTATGAGACAAACGGACGATTGGCTCGACTCGTCAGGAAACCGCGTTCACCTATCGTTCCTCAAGTTGGCCGAAACGGCAGCTTCGGGCCGATTGGGCCTAGAAGAAGTGCGCAAGCGCTTCATCGATCAGATGGGTACGCACATGGAAACGGAAGGTCTGCCCCGCATCGCCGGGCGCCTCTTCGGGCTCATGATCCTCGAGCTTGAACCAATCAGCTTCGGAGATTTGGCGCACCGGCTGGGTGTCAGCCGTGGCTCGATCAGCACGAACTCGCGGCTCATTGAGGCCAAGGGGCTGATCGAGCGCGTATCGATGGAAGGCGAGCGTCAGGATTTCTTCCGCCTGGCCGAGCAGCCCTATGTCAATATGATGCGGGGGGTCGCCGCGCGCATGGGAGAGACCCTGAAGAGTATCGCCGAGGCCCGCGCCAGCCTTCCCTCGAATGCCACCCGCGAAGATGCCCGCCTGCAGGAGGCCGAGCACTTTTTTGAAACGGCCGTCGCCTCCTTGGCGGATTTGACGACCAAACTCTGCGCACGCGAGCCGTCGGGCGAGCATGTCAGCTGACCAGATCGCTCCGGAGCATCCTGTCGTGAAACCTCAACACGAAGCAAAGTCGCGCGCCGGCTGGATTGCGACGCTGTTCGTGCTGGCGCTCGTGGGGTGGATGGGCAGCGGATATTGTTATCCTGGCGCCCAAGCCACCCTTGAACCCCCTCGCGAAACGACACGCGATCCGAATGGCGGTGGAGACGACCGTGGACTTGCCTCGCAAAACTGGAGAGCTCTCTGATGGAAGGAGGAGCATTCGGGCAAGCCACATCGTCGGTTCGGCAAGGATTCGAGACGGAGGCCGTGCGTCTGGTCGAGACGAGCGGGCGAACGCAGTGCGAGATCGCGGAGGACCTCGGTATCGGGTTTTCGACGCTGCGTCGCTGGCTCGACAAACGCCGTCAGCAACCCTAGCACTCTGGCTTTGCGAAGCGCATTCCGAGCGGTCGAAACACAGACGCCTGCGACGGCTGCAATTTGACCGATAGGCGATCGGCAATCTCCTCGCTTGGTCACCTCTGCGCCGATGAGGGCCAAGACGGCCCCCTCTCCCATTGTGAAATGTGCAGCTATCTTTGGCGGCATTCGACCGGCAGCGGCCCACCGACGACGTCTCTAAAGGCTCTCTGGCGTTCTGGGCTGCGAACCTATCCGGTGTCGTCCAGGTTTCGGCGCTGGTCCGATTTTCCTGGTCTCGATCAGCGCTGAGAGAGTTTCGGCCTCGGCGTCGGACAGCCGACCGGCGGCGTAGGCCTTCCAGATTGCTGAGGAGACACGCGGGAGCTGCGATCTCTGGCAGTCTGTTACCGCTTTTCGAAGCTGGTGAGAAAGCATCTTCTTCTCCGAAGGGCGGGCATCTGCCCTCCGCTTCGGCGTCAAATCCATTCTGGGCAACTCCCAGGCGACGATGAGAAGGGGAGCCCGCATTGTGGACTCCCCTGCAGAGGCCAGAACGGACACTGAGGCTCTGACTAAACATTCAGATAGATCGCTTTTGCCTTCCGCTCGGCACGTTGGCCGTCACGGGTGAAAGTGGCTCAAGGCCTCGCGACTGCAGGAGCATATTCCAAGCTTCATGACCTAATTTCTGCAACGATAGCCCGGTATCAAGCGATAGCTGACGCATCCGGCGCCGGTCCTCGGTAGCGACCAAAACACTCAGTGGGACGATGCGCGGCGGTTCGGTCGTTTGCTGTGGTGCTGGTTCGTTCGCGGGCGCGGCTTCCTGCGGTTCGTCCTCAAAGCCTCCGATAAGGTCGGCCAGGTTTCGTCCCTTCTTACTCATGGCTGGTTCCTTCCGTCCTGATCCAGTTCCAAACTCTTCGGATCTCGGCTGTTGCCATTTCTGCAGGGCCTCCGCGCATCTCGCTCACTCCTCGACCCTCAAGAGCTGCATCGAGGTAGATTGTTCGATCGGTCAGATGATGCGGGCAGACAGGGACGGGATATCGGGATAATGCTGCCCTAGCGCTCGTCGCCCTCGCCTCGTTCCTGGCTGCGTTGACGACCACGATGGCGCGCTTGCCGAGGCGGCGGATAATTTTCAGCGTGTCGCCGATTGCTTCTAGATCGTCAGGCGACGGACGAACCGGGACGATGACAACATCCGAAACTCGGGCGGCCTCTGCTTCAGGCTCTGCGACTGCTGGGCGAGTGTCGATGAACAAATCGCCGGGCTTGCCGTGCAGCGCATTGACTGCCCTTGTTAGGTCCAAACCTTCAGAGGTTAAGAGGTCTGGATATTTTAAGGGAGGATCGGTTTCCTGTCGGCGCTGCCACCACTTCGTGCTTGTGCCTTGTGGGTCGCGGTCGATGATGACGGATGGACCGTTCTCGGATGCCAATACGGCCAGTTGGCGGATGATCGTTGATTTACCCGCTCCACCTTTCTGCGAGATCAGCGAATACGTTCGCACCTTAGCTCCTCCTAGACTTCGAACATTCTAAGGTACAAACCTTAGAAGTGCAGAAGGACCTAGGGATAAAGGTTTTTATCCTCCAGAGGTCCGAAGGATTTAAGGCCATCCCGGGCTTGCGCGAAGCTGACCATCCTTGTCTCCATGGGCATGGCCGGTTTCCCGCGACTCGGGTAGCGTGGCTGACTAGTCAACGTGCGACGAGTGATTCCTATGCCGCAAAAGAAGATGGCCGAATACGCCGCTCAGTCTCGGGCACGCCGCAGGGCGCTGGGGATGCGGTCTACGGAAGCTGTGCTGTACCAGCGGGAAATCGCTATCCTCGATGACATCAAGGATCGGCTTGGACTTGCCTCGCGATCAGACGCCATCCGCGTCCTAATAGCCAGGACCGATCCCGACGCAATCACCCCGGTCGACGTCGCGAAGCTTGAGCAGAGCGCCGCGTGATGCCGGACACCGCTGCCACTGAGAGAGGGACGCTATAGGCAAAGAAAAAGCCCCGAGCGGGGGACCGCGCGGAGCCTTTCCGAAGTGAAATAAGCAACTCTACGGATAAGGCCCTCCAGCGACATCGTCAATACAAATCGCGGTCCACCGCCACGGCGAAGCTTTGCCCCGCGCAAGGATTCACGATGACGGAACATCAATGGCGTGCGCCTGCTGGCGTGCGAGCGCTCGGACGTGCCTGCTCTGCGGAAACGTTGTGGAGGGGTGAGGACGTCCGCAGTTTTGCGCAGGGAGTTTTCAACCTTGAAGAGCCTGCACCGACCTCGCCGACATTCGAGGCTCGGGCGAAGATATGGCGGGACCAAGCAAATGGGCTGATCTCGATTGCTGAGGCGCAACGCCGTTCTGCCGCCATAGGAGCCCCGCCGACACGCGCCAAGGGATCACCCGCCCGATCTTCTGCGCCGGCTCGTCCTCGCCACTCACGGCCCGCTCCAAACGCCTCCCGTCAGTATGCCGGCACTATGGCAACGACGGCAGCTCGTGACGATCGCTTGACCCCGAACGCCAAAGCCATGCTCCAGGTGATCCGTGCCAGGTGCGGGAAGGGACGCGAGACATCGACATGCAAAGCGACGCTTGGATCGATCATGTCTCGGTCGGCGCGGACGATCCGCCGTTATCTCGTCGATTTGGTTCGTTGGGGTTATCTAGAGGTTGAGACCCGCCGCACCGCTCGTGGACTGCACACCGGTCTAGTCATCAGGATCACTGAGAAGACGCTACCGTTCTTCGCCGAGACCAAGGGCCTTGCTCGCTGGCTTGCGGAGACAGAGCCGTTCAAGCCATTTGCCGCTTCAAAGCCTGCAGGTCATAGGGTGACATTCCTGACACCCAAAAACGAATCCCAAAAAGATTCTCTCTTACAGGGCAAGGAATGGCTTTCGAGAACTGTGATGTGGCGGCCGCCTGCGCCTCAGTGACCTCGCTGCTACCCCACAGCTTTCAAAGCTTTGTCTTTTACGAGGCCTATAGCAGCGCCTGAGCGACGGATTACGCCCATTAACTGCCAATCTAGATGGGGTAACGGGCCGGCGCCGAGCGAGCCGTTCGAGCCAGACTTGGCGGTAAGGTGGTCGTCCCTCAAGATGATTGTTTCAATCAACGGCGTCGTGCTTTCGCGCGCGCCAAGCATCACGGAGGGACGACCATGGAACAGTATGCCGGATTGGACGTGTCTTTGGAAAGCACCAGCGTCTGCATCGTCGATGGATCGGGGCGCGTCCTGCGGGAAACGAAGGTCCTGAGCGAGCCGGAGGCGCTGATCGCCTGGTTCCGCGAACACGGCACGCCGATGGCGCGGATCGGCCTGGAGGCCGGACCGCTGTCGCAATGGCTTTACGCTGCGATGCAGGCAGTCGATCTTCCGGTCGAGTTGCTCGAGACCCGGCACGTCCGCTCCGCCTTCAAGGCGATGACCATCAAGACGGATCGCAAGGACGCGCTTGGCATCGCGCATCTGATGCGCACGGGCTGGTTCAGGCCGGTGCACTGCAAGTCCCTTCCCGCGCAGGAGGTGCGTGCGCTGACGGCTCGACGTGGCCGGCAAGCTCGCGGCCTGCATCGACGATCCCCGCGATCCCGCCCGCACCCTGCACAGCGCCGCCGACATCCTGCGCTTCCGCATGCTGATGATCGCGGCGGGCTACGAGGACGGCATCGACGCCAACGCCCTGCGCGCCGACCCGGTGTTCAAGATGGCGCTGGAGCGGCTGCCGGGCGAGCGCGACCTCTGCTCGCAGTCCACCGTCAGCCGGCTCGAGAACCTGCCCGATCGACGCATGCTGCTGAAGATGGGCCGCGCCATGGTCGGGCTCTACTGCGCCTCGTTCGCGCAGATTCCGAAGCGCATCATCCTCGACATCGACGACACCTTCGATGCCGTCCATGGCGCCCAGCAGCTGCGACTGTTCAATGCCCATTACGGCCCCAGTGCATTATTGGGACACGGATATACGGTAGGGATCAACGTCGCAGGTCCTCGACCTTCAGTTCGCGCCAGATCCAGGTGAAGTCGTAGCTGGCCATCGGGTCGGCAGGATCCGGGTGCCGGGCGGACTGGAGCTCGAGATATTTCAGCCACTCAGCGACCTTGTAGCGACCGGCCTTGGATCTGGCGGCGGCGCGCGGCGATTTGTTGCCAAGCATTCCGACCGGCTCATCGAGGATGGAGCGATACTGCCGGTCCAACATCTCGTGGACGAGCCTGGCTTCCACGTCGGGAGGAAGATCGGACTGACGTGGTCCCGGCCCGGGGGGACGGGACGCCATCAACTGTTCGACCGTCTGGATCGAGGTCAGGGGCGTTCGCACCAGCGAGTCCAACGCCTCGCTCAGGAGCTCCGTGCCTCTGGCTGCTCTAGCGGCCGAGTTCACGGCCAGGACCAGGACGCCGTCCTTCATCTCGATGTTGCCGAGGACGGGAACGCCGCCCTCCATCGTAACGTCGAACGACAGGACGTCCGGTTTCCCGGCCCTGTGTATCGGCTTGGCCGGCTTCGTTTCGAGCCAGTTCCAGAACCGCTCGCTCGCCGGCTCCAGCGCGGTGACGGTCGCGAGCCTGGCGGCGACATCGCCCGGCGCGGCACCCTCGGCGAGCGGAAAGCGCACTTCGTGGAAAAGAAATGCCTCGCCGTCCCGATTGCGCATCTCGGGCAGGGTCTGTCTGAGCAGTTTGGGCAGGGCGTCCATGAGCCAGGCGATGGTGAAGAACGGCGCGGCCATGCGCAGGGCGTCGTCCTCGAGGTGGAGCTTTGCACGCGAGCGCTTCGACTTGCCGGTGATCTCCCTCACGCCGTCCATCAGAAAATCCGTGGCTTCGGACGAGAAAGGCAGGACCCCGCCGGCGAGAATACGCCGCCCACCGATCTCGACGATCCGCGCGGCGATCTTCTCCCAGAGGTGCAGCGTCTTTGTGGCGGTGCCCTCGTGAACGAGGACCGGATCGCCGCCACGCAGGAGGTCGCGCGCCAGGAACGACTGCCCGGGCACGATCTCGCTCACCTCGTAGAGGCTCATGAGCGAGGACCGCAGGGCTGTCATGTAGGTTCTGGTCTGCGCGCTCTCCTTCCAGCCGCGCCGCTTGAGGTAGTCGTCGATCGGGTTGCGCCCGCCCTCGAACTCTTGAGAGAGCGCGTCCTCGAAGGCGCAGCCCCAAAGGGTCATCTGCCAGTGATCGCCGAGGATGTCGCCGAGTTCCTCGAAGTCGAGGTCCGTCTCGTCCAGGACAGCCCCGAAATGCGCATCCATCACGTCCTGGAGGTCGCCCTGCCAATTGTCGCGGCCCATGAACTTCATGAGGCCGAGAAGGTCATGGGTGGTCTTCATGCACGAGCCTCGTCTGGCGGTGTTCGGCGACGATCCTGGATACGGTGGGCTGGCTGACGTCGTAAAGGCGCGCCATCTCGGCGGCGGATTTGCGGCCGGACAGGACGCTTTCGGCGATCTCCAGGCGCTTCTTCGGCGTGAGCTTACGACGGCGGCCGCCGACCCGTCCTTCCGATCTCGCCAGCGCCAGTCCGGCGGAGGTGCGCTCGCGGATCATCGCGCGCTCGAACTCGGCGAAGGAACCGACCATCTGCATCATCATGCGGCCCGCCGGCGTCGTCGTGTCGATCGCCTCGGTTAGCGAGCGGAAGCCCGCGCCGGCGGCTTTGATCCGCTCCATGATGTTCAGCACGTCCTTCAGCGAGCGTGACAGGCGGTCGAGCTTCCAGACGACGATGGTGTCGACGTCCCGCAGCTGGTCGAGCATCCGGTGCAATTCGGGCCGCTCCCAACGACCGCCGGAGGCTTCTTCCTTGAAGATGCGCTGGCAGCCCGCATCCGTGAGCGCCTTGGATTGCGCCTTGTTGGACTGGTCGTCGCCTCTGCTCACCCGGGCGTAGCCGATCAGCACGATAGTTCCTTTCGCAAACGGTCATTTATGGAAGGCCGCCAGCATCGATGACACTCCAGGAGGCAGCGCCTTTCATAATCCTCTTTCATTATGGCATCGTAAGGCAAGAGGTTTGTGAAGGGATGAGGGATGCCGGCGCGGATATCGATGACGAAGACGCAGCGAGAGGCGCTGCTGGCGTTGCCGGACACGGAAGACGACGTCGTGCGGCATCACAGCCTCACCGCAGACGATCTCGCGGCGATCGCCACAAGCCGGACACCCGAGACCCGGCTCGGCTACGCGCTTCAGCTCTGTTGCCTGCGCTATCCCGGCCGATATCTTCGCCGCGGCGAACTGCTGCCGGGCATGATGCTGGATCATATCGCCGAACAGATCGGCGCCGACAGTGATGCCATCGCCCTCTTTGCCCGGCGCGGCGCCACCCGATACGAGCAGTTGGCCACGATCCGCCAGCGCCATGGCTTCCGAGACTTCATTGGGCCGGTCCGTGGCGAGTTCGCCGCCTGGGCAGCGTGCGAAGCGATGGGTCTGACTGACGGCCGTATTCTGCTCGACAGGTTGATCGAGCGGATGCGCACCGAGCGGATCATCATTCCCGGCATCAGCGTGATTGAACGCATGGCCGCCGCGGCGATGCATGCGGCCGACGCGGCGGTGATCACCGAGGTCAGTTCCCGTCGATCGGACTCGCAGCGCCTGGCGCTGGACACCCTTCTGTCGGATAAGATGCATGTTCGTCAAAGCCGTCTCTCGTGGCTGCGTGAGCCGCCCTCGCGGGTCGGCGGACGGCCGCTTCTCGAGCTCCTCGACAAGCTTGCCCTCATTCGGACGATCGCCAGCGACGTCGCTATCGACCCGCCCGAGTTCGGTCCTCGCATGGCGCAGATGGCTTGGGAAGGCAGTCTCCTTACGGCGCAGGCCTTCCAGCAGATGGGGCAGGCCCGTCGACACACCGTCATGATGGCGACGTTGATCGAGCTCAAGGTCACGCTGACCGATGCCGTCCTTTCCATGTTCCAGTCGCTCGTCGGCCGCGCCAACCTTCATGCCCGCAAGCGGCTCGAGGAAATGATCGCCGCCTCGGCCGAACAGGGCCGCGCCCGATTGACCCGCATCGCCGACGTTCTGGATGCTCTTGTGCAGGCCGCCAGGGTGGAGGGCGATATTGCCGCCGCCGTCACCGCGATTGTCGCGCTCGATGTTGTCGAAGCCGATGCCGCCCTCATCCGGCGAACCGTCCGTCCCGGAAAGTCCGACGTCGTTGGCGAGTTGTCCCACGAGCACCGCGTGTTCAAGCAGATCGGCGCTCGGTTCCTGGCGAGCTTTACGTTCGAGGGCCAACGTGCCTCCCGGTCCTTGCTCGATGCGGCCGCCGTGCTCCGCGATCATGGGGGTGATGGCCGCAAACCGCTGCCGGCGGACTTGCCGCTCGGCCATATCGAAAGACGCTGGCATCGGCATGTCTTCGACAACGGCTCGATCAACCGGACCTATTACGAACTGGCCACGTTCTTCGCGCTGGCCAGTGCCCTTGCCAGCGGCGACGTGTGGGTTCCGACATCGCGGATTCACCGCTCGCTCGATGCGCTGCTCAGCCCGGCTACGTCGGCAACACCGGTCAATCCGGCGCGGCTGCCAGTCATGCCGGTGATCGACGCCGACACTTATATCGAAACCCGATCAGCCGAACTCGATGCGGCTCTCCTTGCGGCCGCACGCGGTCTGCCGGGCAAGGACGCGGCGATGTTCGCCGGTGGCAAGCTCCGGTTCCCGAAGGAACGCAAGGATGGCGAGGTCGCCCGCCACGATGCAGCGTCCGCCTCCATCTACCGGCTGATGCCACGCTTGCGGATTACCGACATGCTCGACCAGGTCGATCACTGGACGGGGTTTACCAGCCACTTCGGCCATGTCTCGACAGGTCTGCCTCCCACCGACACCCGGGCCTTCATGGCGACGCTCATCGCCGAGGCGACCAATCTCGGCCTGTCCCGCATGGCCGAAGTCTGCGGCGCCGGCTCGCGCCGGGCCTTGTTGCGGATGCAGACGTGGCATATGCGCGAGGAGACGTTCCGGGCGGCCCTCGCCTCCCTCACCGACGCCATCCACGCCGAGCCGCTGTCGGCCTGGTTCGGCGACGGGTGGCGGGCGTCGGCGGATGGGCAGGCCTTCTATCTCGGCGGCCCCGGCGAGGCCGGCGGCGTCGTCAACGCCCACTACGGGCGCGATGCGATCGTCAAGATCTACACCACGATCACCGGACGCCAGGCGCCGCTGCACGGCAAGGCCATCTCCGGCACCGCCGGCGAGGCCATCCATTCGATGGACGGAATTCTCGGCCATGAAAGCAGCGTCGATATCGCCGCGCTCCATGTCGATGGCGGCGGCGTGTCGGACATCACGCCTTCGCTGATTCTGAAGAAACTCTCGGCATACCGGCAGCAGAACAGTCTGGCTGCCGCGTTCCGCGAGATCGGCCGCATCGAGCGGACGCTGTTCACCTTGCGCTGGTTCGAGGATCCTGAACTGCGCCGTCTCGTCACCGCCGAACTCAACAAGGGCGAAGCGAGGAACTCGCTCGCCCGGGCCGTCGCATTCCATCGTCTTGGCCGCTTCCGGGACCGCGGGCACGAGAACCAGTCCACCCGCGCCTCCGCCCTCAACCTCGTCACCGCCGCGATCATCCTGTTCAACTGCCGCTATCTCGGCCGCGTCATCGATGCGATGCGCCACAGCGGCATGGCCTTCGACGAAGGGCTGCTCCCACAGCTCTCGCCCCTCGGCTGGGATCATATCAACTTCACTGGCGACTACGTCTGGTCCGACAGCCTCGCCGTCGATGCCGACGGGTTCCTGCCGCTCAGGATCGGCGCGTCATGACCAAGCCAGCGCGCCTACCGTATATCTGTGTCCCAATAATGCACTGGGGCCAGTAGCCCATCCGGCGGGAAGCACCCTGCAGGCGCAGGTGAAGGCCTAGCGAGACAAGTTCTTCGTCTTCATCGAAGACCGGCGCGTCAGTGCCACCAACAACGTTGCCGAGCGCGAGATCCGGCCTTCCGTGGTGTTTTGTAAGGTCACAGGCGGCTTCCGATCCGAATGGGACCCCAGCGTCCACGCCGGACACAGGTCCGTCACCAGCACCGCTCGCATCTACCCTCTTCGCACCCGCTGCTCAGATTCTATGAAGCCAGCCACGACTATACCTCTAACCTGCCGGTCTGCAGCATGCCGGATGCGAGATAGCCGCCGTCGACGACTAAAACATGGCCGTTAATGTAGCGCGCCTGCTTCGATGCTAAGAACACGATGGACGAAGCGATGTCCTCCGGCTTGGCGAGAAAGCCAGACGGGATCATCGGCAGGATGGAGCGTTTCGTATCGATCGTATAGGCGGCCTCGGTCATCGCTGTGACAGTTGCGCCGGGCGCGATGGCGTTGGCCGTGATGCCATGGCGTCCGAGTTCGAGCGCGAGTTGCCGCGTCAGACCTTGTACTGCGGCCTTCGACGTTCCGTAAGCTGTCCGTCCGACCCCGGCGCGATAGCCTGAGACCGACGAGAGATTGATGATGCGGCCATAGGTCCGGCTCTTCATGGCAGGCGCCGCCCGCTGCGCGCAATGGAAGCTGCCGGTGACGTTGATTTCCATCACGGCAGAGAAGGTTTCCGCCGTGAAACTGTCAAACGGTTCGATTCTCAAAATTCCGGCGCTGTTCACGAGGATGGAGACCGAGGTCTTCCAACTCTCCACGGTCTGGAAGGCCAAATCGACGGATGCGCGGTCTCGGACGTCGATGCTGACCGCACTAGCCTCGCCGGACCGCTCAGTAATGGCGTGTGCCGTCTCGTCCGCCCGGACGCGGTCGATATCGGCGACGGCAACGGGAACGCCCAGGCCTGCGAGCATGAGGGCGGTCGCCCGTCCAATACCCGAGCCGCCCCCAGTGACGAGGGCGACCCCCTCCGCAAATTCCAGCATTAATCTCCCCCTGTCCTTCGACGTGTTGCGTTGCGAACCAGCATTCTCCATGCCATTGGTGCGAACCGCGCCTGCCGTCCGGCCTGGGACGTACGATGACGGTTCATCCCGCGTCCACCATGGCCGGAAGCCAGGTGATGATGGACGGGAAGGCGAAAAGGATGGCTATCGTCACGAACTCCATCGCGACGAACCAGAGCGCACCCCGGAAGATCAGCGGCAACGGGGTTTCCCGGTCGATACCGGCGATGACGTAGCAGTTCAGTCCAACGGGCGGCGTCATCAGGCCGATCTCGCACATCTTCACGGTGAGGATGCCGAACCAGATCGGATCGAAGCCGAGCGAGCGGACCGTCGGGAACATAATCGGGATGGCGATCACCATCATCGAGAAGGCGTCAAGGAACATGCCTAGCGGCACGAAGGCGAGAAGCAGAAGCGCCATGATGACATGGGGCGAGAAGCCGGACTGGACGACCGCCTCGGCAAGCTGGTTGGGAAGCTGAATCAGGGTGAGGAAGTAGCTGAAGATGCCCGCGCCGATCATAGTAAAGAGGATCATGACGGTGGTGTCGATGGTCGAGCGAAAGCTTTCTCGCACCTTGCTGAACATGTCGTCCCGCCAGGCGGCGCGTCGACCGAGCAGCATCAGGAGCGCAACGAAGGCGCCGAGCGCGCCCGCCTCCGTCGGGGTCATGATGCCGAGATAGATGCCGCCCATCACGACGAGGAAGAGGACGACGACCTGCCACGCCTGGGTGGTCGATTTCACCGCTTCCAACCAGGATGATCTCGGGCTAACCGCCCTACGCGACGCGCCTTTCCGGGCGATCAGGAAGATACCCAACATGAAGACGATGGTCGTCAGCAGCCCCGGAACGAAGCCGGCGATCAGCATCTTGCCGGCGGAGGTCTCGGTCAGCGCGGCGTAAAAGATCAGCAGCACGCTGGGCGGGATGAGTACGCCCAGGACGCCGCCGGCCGCGACGGCCCCGGCCGACAGGCTCGGCTCATAGCCGGCCTTCTTCATCTCCGGTATAGCGACGCTGCCGACGGTTGCCGCAGTCGCCACGCTCGAGCCCGACGTTGCCGCAAAGCCGGCGCTTGTCAGGATGGAGGCCATGGCGAGGCCGCCCGGCAGATGGCCGACCCAGCGGTTCGCTACGTCAAACAGCTTCCTGCCAATCTCGGCCTGATGGGCGAAGCTGCCCATGAGGATAAAGAGCGGGATGATCGTGAGCGTGTAGACCGCCGTCGTCGCATAGGAAAGCGACTTCAATCGCGCCAGAAGAAATGCCAAGTCCTCGACCATGATGATCCCGGCCGCCCCGGCCAGGGCGAGCGCGCCGAAGACCGGCACGCCTAGTCCCATTAGCAGGAAAATCAGCGCGACTGCGACATATGACGCAAGACTAGGATCCATTTCTGCGTCCTTCTAGATGCGATGTCGACTGGAGGCGCGTTGGGCCCGCCCGCTTCAGCGCGCAGCCGGCTCGTTCAGCGCCGTCAGCGCATAGAACGCCATCTGCACCGCTGCGAGCCAGAGGCCCACCGCGACACCGATCTTCGTCCACCAGATCGGGACCTTCACGAAACCCCACCGGAACTCCCAGATTGAGACCGAATAGATCGCCTCGTTTGTCGCCGGCCAAGCAAGCATGGCAAGCGCCAGCGCGCCGCAGAACCAGGCAAAGGCCATGATGCTGCGGTGCGCCGCGCCCGACAGCTGGTCGGTCAGTATGGTCACCCGGATATGCGCATCGTCGCGCTGGGCCCACATCGCGCCGAGGAAGACGAGCATGACGAGGCTGAGCTCGGTAAGCTCGAAGATTCCCGAAATCGGCTGGCCCGTCACCGCGCGAGTGATCACGTCGACGGTCGTGCCGAGCATGAGAAAGGCGAGGAACAGAGCCGCGGCCGCCCCGAGTATGTCAGAAAGCGTTCGCAGGATGGCCTGTATGGCTCTCATGGGGACATCCTCCGGGCGGCGGGGCCGCGTCTCAGTTCGACTGCGCGATTTCGTAGGGCCGTCGTAACGTTCCCTGTGGATCGTATTTCGCGATCGCCTCTTCAATGAGAGCCTGCATCCGCTCGCCATCGATACCCGCCTGCTGCGCCGGTCCCTCGAGCCAAGCATTCACCTGCTT